>CAZTDC010000254.1:0-5086 GCA_964612165.1 uncultured Salinivenus sp. | reverse complement strand
CATCTCATCTGTTAGAAGATCGTGCTCTTCGAAGCCCTGGCTGCGCGCAAACTGATGAGCGCCGTCCCCCACAAGCAAGGAGTGAGCGGTCTCGGACTTCACACGACGGGCCACAGCAGTGGGATGAAGGATGCGCTCCAGGGCAGCCACGGCGCCGTAGTGGCCGGCCTCGTCCATGACGCAGGCGTCGAGCGTAACGGTGCCGGAGGCATCCGGGCGCCCGCCGAGCCCGACGGTGTGTACGTCGGGATCAGCCTCAATCCGGCCCACCCCTGTCTCCACCGCGTCCAATGCATAGCCCTCCTCGTCCTGCAGAACAGACCAGGCGGCGTCGTTGGCGGGCTTGCCGTGGTTCCAGGTCGACACGACGATGGGTTTTTGAGCGGGACGCGATGCGTCCGGGGTCGAGTCGTCCGCAGAGTCGGGCCAGTCGATGAACGGGACCGCAGCACTCCCGGCGGCGCTAAGCCGTAGAAAGTCGCGACGAGTCGGCATCGAGAAAGAAGCTACGTGTCGGAACGCGTTTGCAGGGAAGGGACAAAGAAACGAAAACGGAGCCGCAACCCAAAATGGGGAGTCGGAGAGCAGCCTGGGGGCCGAGTTTCCAGTCTAACCCGGCGGCTCGCCCCTCTTCTGATTCCCGGTCCGGGCGATCAGCTTTGGAGTGATATCGGCTGTGTCGTCCCTCACGACCTCAACGTTCACGGAAGAGGTCGCGGAGATCAACCGTAAAGTCATCGAGGAGAGCGGACGCCGCGGTCCCTTCCTCGACGCAGCGTTGGTGGAGCGCCAACTCTTCGCCGGCGAGGACGTGAACCTCGAGGGTGCTGGTGTCGGGGTCCACGATCCAGTATTCGCGAACGCCGTGCTGTTCGTAGAGCCGCTTCTTGTCGAACACGTCGCGATGGCTGGTGGAGGGAGACACGACCTCCATGACGAGATCGGGCGCGCCCTGAATCTCCTGCGCGCCAATGCGGTCGGCGCGGTCGGGGGAGACGTAGAGCACGTCGGGCTGCACCACCGTCTCGTCGGAGAGGTGCACGTCCATCGGAGCAAAGAGCACTTCACCGCTCGTTTCTGCACTCCGAAGATAGTCATCTAGTACCCGACTCAATTTTCGGACGAGCCGTTGGTGTTGAACGGTTGGCGACGGCGACATGACGAGGTGGCCGTGAATGAGTTCGTACGGAGCGCCCTCGGGGAGCTGCTGATAGTCCTCGTAGGTGTAGCGGTCCTTCTCCGGAAGGTCGACCTCAGGCCGATCGGTGGCAGGTGTAGGCATCGTTCAGCGGCATTGTGAATCGGGAACCGGCTCCTGTTGAACGCTAGGCAAACCCTTGCCAGTTCCGTTCGAAAAAGGCTAGCTCTCATTCCGTGGCGGCTCGGCAGTCGTTCTGCATGCACGTCAGGATCAGCCGTTTTCTGTTCCGCGAGCGGACCGCGGTTCTCCTTTCGGGCAATCAAGTTCGCGCGATTCTCTCTGCGTTCAAACGCGTCCTAAAAGAGGTCGGCCAGGTCGATTTCGAGGCCGTCGAGCACAGTCGACCCTACGACGCCACTCTCCACGACGCGGAATGCCTGCTCGAATTCATTCTCTGAGTTTCGAAACACTTCTACAGCCTCCGTCTCGGGATCGACGACCCAGTACTCCCGAACGCCGTGTGCTTCGTAGAGCCGTTTCTTTTCGGTAAGGTCCCGATGGGCCGTGGCGGGAGAAAGAATTTCGGCAACCAGGTCCGGTGCTCCTTCGATGCTCTGCTCTCCGATACAGTCGAGCCGGTCGTGATTTACATAGAGGAGATCCGGCTTCAGAACGTCGGTGTCGGAGAATTGAACGTCGAGAGGGGCGCTGAAAACCCGGCCCTTCTGGTTCGCTCGAACGAACCGGGAAAGCGCAAAGAAAAGATT
The DNA here is from genome assembly GCA_964612165.1 of uncultured Salinivenus sp. Lineage (GTDB taxonomy): Bacteria > Bacteroidota > Rhodothermia > Rhodothermales > Salinibacteraceae > Salinibacter. Next base: position 3,178 of record CAZTDC010000254.1, on the reverse strand, counting down.
GGACTGGATGATCTGGTGGCGCGGACTGGGAGAAGGCGACATGACGAGGTGTCCGTGGATGAGTTCGTATGGAGCACCTTCGGGGAGCTGCTGATAGTCCTCGTAGGTGTAGCGGTCCTTCTCCGGGAGGTCGACCTCGGGCCGATCGGTGGCAGGCGTAGTCATGGTCCGTGGGGGTTCACAGCAGAAGATGGAACCGTTCGAACGAAACGCCACCCTCGGGCGGTTCCCGCTACAGCGAGTCCCTTCAAAGCAAGATGGGAAGTTTAAGAAGGCAGGTCGTACTGCCTTTTGTGCTTGCTCGGCCCTCTTCGACGTCACATCGTTGTTTCCGGTGGTTGGGAGTCGAGCTTGCCCAAAAGACGGCCGCCGGAGACACGGCCTCAGTCGACAGAACGGCAATAGCCCTTCAGCAGCAGGTCGTCCCCAACCGGGTCCCATTCCTGGTCGGCAAACGTCACGGCGTCGTCCATCTCGGTAATGCCGAGGTCGCGCAGCGCGGGAATGCCGTCGCCCACCACCTTCGGCGCCACGAAGCAGAAGAAGCGGTCCACGAGGTCCTGCCGGAAGAGCGCCGTGGCAAGTCCCGGTCCCGCCTCCACTAGCAGGGACTGTAGCGGTTCACTGTCGCGCCCCCCGTCGGCGCCCAGGCGGCGGAGGAGGGCGGAAAGGTCCAAGTGGTCATCCGGCGTTTCGGGAACGCGGAGGATGTGCCCCCCCGCCTCAGTAAGAGGGGCGGCGTAAGGGGGGCGCTTGCGCTCCTCACCCACGACGGCGATCGTGCGGTCGGCGTGGTCGTCCGTGAAGAGCGTGCGGTCGGGCGAGAGGGTGCCTTCCCGGTCGAGGACGAGGCGAACCGGCTGAGGCCCCTCCACGTGCCGCACCGTGAGGCGCGGGTCGTCGCTGCGGGCCGTGCCGCTGCCCACGAGGACGCCGTCGAGCGCGGCCCGCCACTCGTGCACAAGCGTGCGGGCCGCCTTCCCCGTGATCCACTGGCTGTCGCCCGTGCGGGTGGCGATCCGGCCGTCGAGCGTCTGGGCCACCTTCAGCGTGACGAGCGGGCGCCCCGTTTCGACGTGATGGAAAAAGGCTTCGTTGAACCGACGGCAGGCCTGCGCGCGGACACCGATTTCGACCTCGACGTCCTGTTCGCGCAGCTGACGAATGCCGCTGCCCTGAGCCTGCGGAAACGGATCGACGGTGCCCACCACTACGCGCGGCACCCGCTTCTCCACGATCAGGTCCGTGCAGGGGGGCGTCTTGCCGTGGTGGCTGCAGGGCTCCAGGTTGACGTAGAGCGTCGCGTCGCGAAGGGCCTCGGCGCCGTGCCGCTGTTCGGCCGCGCGAAGCGCCTGCACCTCCGCGTGCGGGCCGCCGTAGGTCTCGTGCGCCCCCTCGCCCAACACCGTCTCGTCGGACGCCACGACGACGGCGCCCACCATCGGGTTGGGGCTGACCGACCCGGCGCCCGCTTCGGCCAGTTCCAGGCACCGATTCATCCACGGCGCGTGCCCGGCATCGCCGACGGGCGCTACACTTCCTCGACGTAATCCGGAAGCGGGGACGCCGTCAGCTGCCATCGGTCAAAGTAGAATTTGGATTCAGAGCGGGCGTGCTGGTAGGGAAGAACGAACCGGCGCACCTGGTCGGTCGAATGAGCCCGGAATGCCGCGACGAGCCGGTCGCGCATCGGGGAGGCTGAGAAAAAACTCCAGTCATGGCCGTCGTGGGCCGGTTCGGGAAAAAAGGCGACGTGGGCCGTGTTGAGAAGGGCCCGAAGGGCTGAAAGTGCGCGGCGCCGTGCCCTACCTGCGACGGCCGCCATCCGTTCCGCTTCGACCGGCGCGTCTCCGGTGACGAGCACGGCCGTGTCGGCGGGGTCGGCCAGGACGGCCGGCACGTCTGCCTCGTCGAGGGGCTCGGCGGCCCCATTCGTCGTGTAATGCCCCCACCACGTCTGCCCGAGCGCCTCGACGATCGGTTTCACGAAGGCCTGGGGCGTTCGAAGCGACGTGAGCCCCACGTTCTCGTCGGCGTGGTTCGTGCCGGCAAGGTACCCGCGGTATGCATCACGCGTGTCGAGCAGGTCCTCCAGGGGGACCGAGACATTGTCCGGCAGCTCCGATCGGTCCTCGCGGCGGCGGGCGTCGGGGTCTGCGTCCGGCGTCACCGGCTCCAGAAGAGCGGGCTCTTCGTAGAAGTACTTGAGGACGTCGGGCAGGGCGGACACGGTCGACCGGAGCTGCTCGGAAAAGGGGACGGGAGGCAGTTGCTAGGGGAAGTACGAGGCCGCTTTCAGGTCAAACAGCTATCGAGACGCTACTCGGCCTCACCGTTTTGCTCCTCCTTGGACTGCGCGTAGAGTTCGTTGACGAGCGACGCCAAGAGCTCGGGCCGATCCTCCGAGAGCTCCTGAACCAGGGGGACGAACTGATCGACGTCCTCCGCCGAGCCGTCGGCGGCCTCGTAGCGTTCTTCGAGCAGCTCGGTCGCCTCCCGCTGTGGATCTTCTGGCAGCTCGGCCTTCTCGATGTCGATATCGTAGGTGTTGGCCATCCGCTTTAGTTCGAACTCGTCCTCGTGGGTGGCGAGGACGATGGTCGTGCCCTCCTTACCGGCCCGCGCGGTACGTCCCGAGCGGTGAATGATGTACTCGTGATCCTGCGGCACGTCGTAGATGAATACGTGGCTCAGATCGGAGACGTCAATGCCGCGTGCCGCCACGTCCGTGGCCACGAGCAGGCGAAGCTCCCCTTCGCGCAGCCGGTCGAGGGCCTTCTCCCGCTTCGGCTGGGAGAGGTCGCCGGACATCTGGTCCACGTCGTAGTCCTTGTTGGAGAGGAAGCGATCCAGATACCGCACCTCTCGCTTCGTATTCGCGAAAATGAGGGCCGACTCGGGCTCTTCCAGCTCCAGCAGCTGCTCCAGTACCCGGTCCTTGTCCATCGGGTTGACCAGGTAGTAGCGGTACTTGATCTCGTCGACGCTCACCTTGTCGCTGCTGAGCGACAGGAACCCGGGATCGTCGAGAAACTCGCGCGCCACCGAGCGCACCTTCGGCGGCATCGTGGCGCTGTACATGTACGACTCGCGCTCGTCCGGGAGGAAGCTGACAATGTTCTCCATGTCCGGGTAGAACCCCATCGAGAGCATCTCGTCGGCCTCGTCCAGGATGAGC
>CAZTDC010000253.1:0-5103 GCA_964612165.1 uncultured Salinivenus sp. | reverse complement strand
CTAGGACGCCGGCTTTTCACGCCGGTAACACGGGTTCAAATCCCGTACGCGGTACTATTTTTCTATTGCTCAGCGTAGGCCTCAGGAGGTTCTTCTCCTGAGGCCTTTTCTTTTATCTCCGATGGATATGGGGTGGGGCACGGTTCCCACCGCACACGCTTTGTTCTCGGCAGCGAGAGTGGACGCCGATCCACACGGAAGATGCCCCGTTAGCAAAAACACTGTGTTCGGGAATGTGAAAAAAAGAAGAAACAGGCGAATAGCGGACTCGTTTTCATTTTCCCTCACCTAATCACTACATTTAAAGTACCTCTAATCTTCAGAGGCATGCTTTTGGCAGGGGCTATCCACCACAGAGAAGAGATCCGTTCTCTGATAGCCTCATTGGACCGACGACTTCGATCATTAAGTCAGGCAGCCTGTTATGGAACTGGCTCAGCTCACCGTACTGAATCAGCGGTACACGATTAAGCGCACGCTCGGGGAACCGGGGCCGTATGACATTACATACTTGGGACAGGACGTCGACTCGGAAAAAGAGTACATTGTCCGAGAGTTTTTCCCGACGCACCTTGCTGGGCGGAAGTCGGAGAAGACCGCTGTAGAAATTAAAGGGGGAGATGAAGAAACTGATCTCTTTGACTCGGGCCTTGAGTATTTTCGGAAAGAATCAGAGGTGCTGGCAGAGCTCGACCACGAGGCCCTTCCGTCGTCCTACGATCTCTTTGAGGCGAATGGAACGTTTTATCGCGTTCGCCCGCACCCGCCGAGCATGTCCCTGAGAAAGGGGTTGGAGGACAAGGGGCAGCTCTCCGAGAAGGCGGCCCTGACGATTATGATGCCCATTCTCGAAGCCCTCCACCAGGCGCACGAGAATGGATTGTACCACGGGGGCGTATCGCCTCGAAGCATTCGCTTGATGGAGGGAGGAGATGTGCTTCTCACGGGCTTTCGAGGAGCATTCTTTCAACTAGCCCGGGAGAGCGGAAACCTTTCTGACCTGGTGCAGCCGGGGACGAGTGCCGTTGAACAGTACACGCCTCGTGGGCAACAGGGACCCTGGACGGATGTTTATGCCGCGGCGGCGACGATTTGCCAGATGGTGACGGGGGAGGAGCTCCCCGAATCCACCGATCGACTCGAAGGGGAAGATCCTCTTGAGGAGCTCGTCCAGCACGCTGACGTTTTTTCCTCTCCTGGTGTGCGCGAGGCGCTGGTTGATGCCCTGGCGGTAGACCCTTCCCAGCGGCTCCAGTCGATCGAGGCCCTGATGAATGTACTTACCGAGTCGTCGACGAGGTATGACGAGGGCGATGCGTCTTACTCGATTATTCCAGTTGAACCCGATACGGGTGAAGACGACGGTGAAGGAGAGGTCGAGGTGCTGTCGACCCGAGCGGAGGATCGAGCTGCTCAAGCGCCGGCTCGTTCTGACGATGGATCCATGAGTCGGACGGCACTTATGATCGGCGTGCCGGTTCTGGTGCTCCTCCTTGGGGGTGGGGCATGGTTCATGATGAGCGGGGAGACGTCGAGTGCTACGGGGAGTACCTACCAGGATATGCGAGAGCGGGCCGATTCCTTGTTTCAGGAGCAGGAATACCAGCGGGCCGAGTTTTTCTACAACGAGGCCCTCAGTATGAAAAAGGATGATCAATACGTTCAGGAGCGATTGGCCAAACTTGAGGAGCTTCAGGGAGGAGAGCTCTATGAGCGCCATATGAATCGCGGAAATCAGCTGTTGGGGAGTGCCGATTCGCTCTACGAAGAAGGAGACCTGGGAGGGGCTAGCAGACAGTACTCGAAAGCATTGGCGGCCTTCTATTCAGCTCAGGACGCGAACCCGGATGGGGAAGAGGCCCAGGCACGGATCGAAGAGATTGAAGCGCGACAGGAGGAGATTGCGAAGCGTCAAGTTGGAGGAGACGAAGGAGACGAGTCGGAGGAGGCAGGGACCGTGAGCCTGGACCAGCTCGCACAGGTCTTCAAAGAACAGGCAGCTCGTCAGCTTGAGGCGGGCAACTTGTTGGCGGCCCTCAACAAGTACAAGCAAGCCAAGGAATACCAGCCCGACGATCCGTCCCTGAATAGAGCCATTGCTGACCTAAAAGAACAGATTGATCAGCAGGAGGAAGAGAGAAAGTTCCAGCAGCGCTACAGCGAAGGGAAGCGGCTCATACGCGAGGGGAAATATAAGGAGGCAAAGACAGCGTTTCAGGAGGCGATGGATGTTATGGAAGAGCCCCGAGCGCGGGAAGCACTCGCCCGAGCCGACAGTTTGATGCAAGTACAGACGCAAAGGACCGAAAAGTACGAACGCTTCCGAACGACGGGCGACTCACTCCTGGAGGCAAGTTCTGATGTGAGTTCTCTAAAAGAGGCCATCGCTGCCTATCAGAAAGCGCTGCAGATTCGTCCCGACGACGAATACGTGAAGAATCGAATTGATGAGACCGAGCGCGAGATCGAGCAGATGAAGCTCGCAAAGCAGGAGATGGAGCGGCAGGAGCAGAAGCGCAAAGAAGTCATCGACGAGGAGGGCGTGTACACGGTTACCGATCAAGAGGCGGAGGTGAAGGGGGGACTCAGGTCGCTAGTCGAGGATGCCAGATATCCGGATCAGGCTCGACGACAGGGGGTTGAGGGACGCGTGTTCGTAAGAGTGACCGTTAATAAGGACGGCAGTGTTCGGGATGTTAGAGTCCTTCGAGGACCCGAAGCTGGTCTGCAAGAAGAGGCGCGTCGCGTCGTGAAGAACGCGGAGTTTGTTCCGGGCAAGTACAATGGAGAGTCTGTTCCGTCTCGTACGACCCTCTTTATTCCGTTCAAGCTGGACAGTTAAGCAGCTAGCACGTTCTTCGGTTTCCCGCTGTGAGGACTTGTGCCTCACAGCGGGTTTTTCTTTGTGCCTTCCTTGGTCCGGCTCGAGAGGCACGACCCACTTTTGGGGACTGCCTGCCCTACTGCTGAGACGAGGACGTGCGGTCGGAAGCAGGCGCAGACTCCGACGGGGGACGACCTTTCTGTATCGCGGGCGAATCAAAAAGGGCCCACCATCCGGCTCGTACTCCGACTCCGAGAGAGAAGGGAAGTACAGCGAGGTGAAAATTCTGCGGCCAGATGGGCCAGCCGAGAGCAAAAAGAGCGGTGGCTGCTGCGGTCACGCCAAGGTAGGTTTGGAGGCCCGAGCTCGTCGGACGACGGAGTAGCAGGGCCGCCGCCAGAAGGTGCGTAGGCCAGGCCCAGCCGAGGTTGAGGTTGAGGTCGGTAACGTCGTACGTCGAGATGAACCAGAGATAGCAGATCACGAGGCCGGCAACGCCAACGCAGGCGAAGAGGATGGCGTCCCCGCGACCCGTTGGCAACCGCCGGGTTGTTGCCTGCCAGCTGGTCCATCCGAGTACGAGGAGGAGGAAAAGACTGCTGAGGGCGACGGGCCAATCGAAGGCAGGGCTGAGGGCGCTGTAATTGGACACGCCCTGCACCGTATCGGTTTCGGCAACCAGGGGGCGTGTCGTCTCCCTGGTCGACACAGTGGCGTGGGCGAACGCCCGCTTCAGGTGTTCAGGCAAAAACATGGTCTCCCAGGCCGTGGCCGTTCGATCGGCCGGAAGTCCCAGACCAAGGTCGAAGCCGAGGTCAAGAAAGGGACGAGAGGCCACGTACGGATCGAGAAGCCGGCGAAAGCTCTTGTTCGGGGAGGGGGCCTCCGAAAAGTCAACGTTTGGTCCAAGCGTCTCCTTCAGCGCGTCCCGAAGGCGAGTCGAACAGTTATCGAAGAAGAAGTCGTACTGATAGTACCGGTTTTCGGGCTGAGCATTCTCGCGGAGAAACTGGTAGAGGGCCGTTCGCTGTGATCGAGTGAGATTGAGCCGCTGTTCGATGACGGGGCGTCCCTGCTGCTTGTAGACGCGCAACGTGGGGCGATAGGGGGACACGCTCAGGAAGTACCGGAGGTAGCCGTACGTGAACTTGGGGATGAAAAGGGGATCGCCGAAATCGAACGTGCCGTAGTTGTAGAGACGATCCAGATCCCGTTCGGGGTCCTGGATGCGGAAGGCGCTGTGTCCAGCAAATGTGTGGACGGGATCGCCGGGGAGGATCGTGATGAGGGAAATCTGAGATTGCTCCGACAGTTGGGGAGACTGTCCCTGGGCGCTGCAGGGGGAGAGGGAAAGCAGGAAAAGGAGCGCAAGGGCAGCAGGGCAGACGGTGCTGCGAGAAAGGGGGCTACGCATCGATCGAAAACCTGGATGAAGAGGACGACGTCGCCTCGAACGTTCACCGTTTGGACGGGTTCAAGCTCTTCGCTTTTATCCGTTCTGTACGACCAGCCAACAGCTTTGTGGGCCGAACTCAGCGCGCCGCGTTCGTGGTCGAGAAGCTCCGCGAACGCATTGATCGTCCAACGACCGAACTGAAATATGACACACCGTATCAGTTGCTCGTCGCCGTAATTCTCTCTGCTCAGTGCACCGACGAGCGGGTGAATAGCGCCACACCGGCGCTTTTCGACGCATATCCGACGGTTGAGGATCTGTCAGACGCCTCTCCGGACGACATCTATCCCTACATCCAGTCTATCACGTTTCCGAACAACAAGGCCGGGTACCTGGCCAAGATGGCGCGCCAGATCGTCGATCGGTTCGATGGCACGGTGCCCTCCACGGTGGACGACCTGGAGACGCTGACCGGAGTGGGACGGAAGTCGGCCCGCGTCGTTGCCAACGTCGCATTCGACGTCGACGCGTTGCCGGTGGACACCCACGTCTTTCGGGTTGCCAACCGCATCGGGCTCGTGAAGGAGGGAGCCGACACGCCGAAGAAAGTCGAGCAGCAGCTCAAGCGAGTCATTCCGCGGGACGATTGGGCCGATGCGCATCACCTGCTCATCCTGCACGGCCGGTACACGTGCACGGCCCGCTCGCCCGACTGTGAGGATTGCCCGCTCTCCTCGGTGTGCAAGCACTACGATCGCCTGCAACGTCGGCCCGAGCCGCGGACCGACCTCGACACGGCACAGGGAGCCTACTATTGCACAACCAGTGATCACTACTTCGACGATCCCGAGACGCACGTCGACCGCTACGACCTTGAGCAGGT
>CAZTDC010000252.1:2137-5105 GCA_964612165.1 uncultured Salinivenus sp. | reverse complement strand
TGCGACCAACGCCGGACTTGTGGATGTGGCTGACGGGTCCGTGTCGCTCGGTGACCTCAACGGAGACGGGAATCTGGATCTCGTCCTGACCGGAGCGGGGGTGGAAGACAGTAAATTTGTGACGTCAAAGGTGTATCTGGGAGGGGGAGACGCAACCTTCACACCGGTGAAGGCCAACTTGACGGATGTCCATCACAGCTCCTCGACCCTGGGAGACGTAAATAACGATGGAGCCCTGGACCTGCTAATTACCGGCGATGCGGCCGTTTCGGATCGAGAGGCCGATAAGAGGGCCACGTTGTACTTCGGGAATGGAGAAGGGGGATTTGAACGGGCGGAGGCCGGCCTAATGGCCGTCTATTTGGGATCCGCCTCATTTGCTGACGTTAACGGCGACGGCAACCTCGACCTTGTCATTGTCGGTGCACGGAAGCAACTCCCGACCGCAACGCTGTACCTGGGCGACGGTCAGGGGGGATTTGCACCGGTTCCCCCCTGAGGGACTCGCAAGGCGGGCCACAAATTCCTGCTGGCATCAAGCGTTTAACATAAAGCATCGACAGGATCTATGACCTCACATTCTCGGGCACGTTGCCAAATCCTTGTTACCGCTTGGCTCTTGGCGGGGGGAATACTATTGATATCTGGGACGGCCCAGGTGCAAGCCCGTCAATCGGGCCCGCCGCGACAAGTCGTTCTTGAGAAGAAGCGAGCGTCTTCTGTCTCGGGTGCGGGGAAGAGACGGATGGGATCGCAGGATCTGTTCTTAAGACAGGGAAATACAGACGTCCGCCCGCCGTCCCGCGTCTCGACGTCGCTCACTGGAGGCGCTAAACCGCTCTCCGTCTCCTGTCCAGGGGCTGGACTCGAAGGCGTGCGGTGGAGTTCGTCAGATCTAGGCGACGTAAACGGGGACGGTCACCTGGACCTCGTTCTTACAGGCGACAACGCGCGCTTCAGGAGAAGGACGACTCTGTATCTAGGCGACGGCGCGGGGGGCTTCACGAAAGCTGAGGCCGGTCTGACCGGCGTGAGCCGCGGTTCTTCCTCCTTCGGCGATGTCAACGATGATGGCCACCTCGACCTGGTGATCACGGGAGAGGGGTATGACATTGAACAGACATCGCGGGGAAAACGGTTTAGTCCGGTCTCTGTGGCCGCCCTGTATCTTGGGGATGGGGAGGGGGGCTTTACCGAGGTGGATGCCGGACTCGACCCAGTGGATTGGAGCTCTTCTGCGTTTGGGCACGTGGACGGGGACCGCCATCTCGACCTCGTCGTGACTGGCTTCGGTCCCAATGGACCCTCCACCACCGTGTATCTGGGAAACGGCCAGGGTGAATTCTCAAAGGCCCATGCCGGACTGACCGGGGTCGCGGAAGGGTTTGTTTCGCTGGGAGACATCAACAACGACGGGCAGATCGACTTGTTGGTCTCGGGGAAGGTTGCTTCTGATAAGGAGAGAGGCCCCGGAACGCAGAAGACCATCCTCTACCTGAATGAAGGCAACGGTCGCTTCTCGGAGGCTCCCCTCGATCTCCCCGACGTGAATCGGGGATCGGCCTCCTTCGGCGATGTCAACGAGGATGGAACCCTTGATTTCATTCTCTTGGGGGAGGACCCGTATGGGACGGAGCGGACGGTCCTATACCTCGGGGACGGATCAGGCAATTTTAAGAAAGCCAAGGCCGAACTCCCGGGAATACGTGCTGGAGCAGCCTCCTTCGGCGACGTCAACGGAAATGGTCACCTCGACCTCGTCGTCGTGGGGAAGGGGCGATGGGAATTTCCGACCGCCCGGCTGTTTTTGGGCGATGGGAACGGCGGGTTCGCGCTGGCCGAAACCGGAATGGCGGCTGTAGAGCATCGATACTCGTCCTTCGGCGATCTCAACAATGAGAGGAATCTCGAGGCAAACGCCGGGCTGACCGGCGTATTGGCCGGCACGTCCGTAGCGCTCGGAGACGTGAATGAGGACAACAACCTTGACGTGGTGTTGACCGGCGATGAAGGGGGGTATGCTTCTCCGGGGAGCCCTTTCCCTCAGAAGCCGACGGCCCGTTTATACCTCGGCGACGGTCAGGGAAGTTTTCGCGCCACGCATATCACTGGCGTTCGAGACGGCTCGTCTGCCCTCGGGGATGTCAACGGGGACGGAGCGCTTGACCTCGTCCTCACCGGGTTGGACCCGAATAACCGTCCGTCGGCACGGGTATATCTGGGGGATAATCAGGGCTGCTTCACCGCGGCCAACGCAGGCCTTATTGGCCACGTACACGGGCCCACCACTTCCCTCGAAGATGTGAACAGCGACGGGGACCTCGATCTGTTGTTGACCGGGAGCTCCAATACCTTTCGAACCAACAGAGTAGCCGTTCAACAAGGGCAAACATGGCCGAATGCTGCGCTCTATTTGGGCGATGGATCCGGCGATTTTACAAAGACCGGCGCTGGGCTCGCCGGGGCGTCCTATGGCTCCTCTTCTTTCGGCGACGTGAACGGCGACGGGAATCTTGATCTCGTGACCACGGGTTTGGCCCCGACAGCGTCTAGAGACCCGACCACAACCCTGTACTACGGAGACGGACAGGACGGATTTACGAAGGCCCAAGCTGGGCTCGTCGGCGTTGCCTATGGATCGTCCTCGCTGGTGGACCTGAACGCCGACGATGCCCTCGATCTCGTTCTCACTGGCGGTCGCAAATATCCGACGGGTCGAGGGCGGGATCCAACGGCCGTCGTGTACAGGGGGAATGGAACCGGTGAATTTCGCCGAGTGGACGCGGGACTCACGGGCGTCGTCGAGAGCGGTTCGGCCGTCGGGGACGTCAATGAGGATGACCATCCTGATCTCGTCATTATGGGTGAAGATGCAAATTACTTGCCGAATACATCTCTCTATCTCGGGGATGGGACAGGTCGTTTCGACCAGGCGGACGCAGGACTGGTCGATGTATCGGGGGGCGGC
>CAZTDC010000252.1:0-2037 GCA_964612165.1 uncultured Salinivenus sp. | reverse complement strand
GACAGGTCGTTTCGACCAGGCGGACGCAGGACTGGTCGATGTATCGGGGGGCGGCACTGAGTTCGCGGATGTGACCGCGAACGACCACCTTGATCTCCTCATCGCGGGGGTCGATTCCCCGAATGATACGCTACGGGCAAAATTGTACTTGGGAAAGGGGAACGGCGACTTTACGGAGAGCGGTGCGGGTCTGCCCCTTACCGGAAATGAGACGTTCTCGGTTGGCGACCTGAACAACGACGGCTACCTCGATCTCATCATCAGTGGTGCCATTGAAGGCTCCGTCACGACCAACGTATACCTGGGGACTGGCCAGGGGACGTTTCGGATGATCGAAAGGTAAACGGAGGGGCTGCCCGCCCACAGGGGCATGCTTTGATCGTACCGACGCGGAGAAGGGCGTTCCAGGAGTCTTGCTTGGCGGCGCTCGATGCAATATTCAAATCAACGGTGGTTTCCATTTTCCGTTGGAAACCTGGAAGCGAGGCCGTGAAGAGGAGCACCGCTTTGAATTTTCCCCCATTCAAATATCAATGCTATGTCGACAGATGTTCGGTTCCTTCGGTTGATCCAGCTTTTCACTGTGGCTGGAGTTAGTCTGATCATGCTCATCGGTCCAGCAACAGCTCAGACGAACGTCCATTACGAAGAGCGGACTCTGCCCCCTGAATCGTTCTCGCACGCAACGAGCGGTGGGGAGGCGAACCCGAGCGGGGGGACCCTTGGATTTCGGGTCGGCCCCGGGTCTTCTGCGACCGCGGTCAACTCCGGAGCGGTTGCGTCGGTCAAGGAAGAAGAAGTACCACTGTTCGAGCCCGTGGATGCCGGGTTTCGGGGCGTCTGGCTGAGCTCGTCGTCTGCGGGGGATTTCAACAACGATGGGAATCTCGACTTGATTATTGTCGGGCAGGATAAGCTCAGGCACCCGACGGCCACGCTTTACCTGGGGAACGGAACCGGGGGCTTTGCGGAGGCAAAAGCGGGCCTTACTAAAGTCGTGTATGGCTCCTCGACCGTCGGAGATGTAGATGGCGATGGAAATCTTGACGTTGTCATTCTTGGGGAGCCCCCGTTCGAGTCTGATGTACACGTCACACTCTACCTGGGCGATGGTGAGGGGGGATTTGCCAAGTCGGAGACCGGACTCACGGGCAATCGAGGGGCACCCATCACACTACAGGACTTCAACGGCGACGGGGCACTCGACCTCTTCACCATCAACGATCGGGATGATCCAGTTCTCTATCTGGGAGACGGCGACGGCGGATTTACACAGGCGAAACCCCGGTTCAATGAGGCGGGCGATGTGGCCTTCGCGGTCGCTGACTTTAATGGAGATCAAACCCCGGACATTATGCGGATCGGTGATTGGAAATCTGAAAGCGCGCTGTACTTGGGGGACGGCCACGGTGCATTTTCGAAGGCCGACGCCGATATAAGGCGTGTGCACGACGGAATGACCTCCGTCGGAGATGTAAATGGGGATTCTCATCCCGATGTCCTCGTCCTCGGTGCGGACAAGACCTGGCGGCGCTTCAGCGCAACACTGTATCTCGGGGATGGGAATGGGAGGTTTACTAAGGTCGACCCCGATTTGAGGCTTATCCTGAGTGTTGATTCCGCCTCCTTCGCCGACGCCAACGGGGACGGTCACCTTGATCTCCTGATCATGGGAACGAATGGGGACGGCGACGCCATGACCCGGCTGTACCTGGGCAATGGCGAAGGGAATTTCACCCGCGTCAATGCGGGACTCGTCGACCTAAGCGATGGATCCTCCACGTTCGGCGACGTAAACGGGGATGGGGTCGTTGACCTCCTCCTTACCGGCAACCCCACGAATGCGGAGCCACTGACTCGGCTATATCTGGGGCAGAGAGAAGCAATCTCGAAATAGTGAAAAGCGAAGCGCGCCGACTGCTTTTCTCCGGGGCGGTGGGAGGCGAAAAGGTTCAGGTCTACGAGCCTTAATGGCAGTCTCACCAGCGCCCCTCGAATTACAGCACGACGCCGATGAGGGAGGAGGCAATAGAAAAC
>CAZTDC010000251.1:0-5121 GCA_964612165.1 uncultured Salinivenus sp. | reverse complement strand
GCGGGTCGCGTCCCTCGTCCAGGACGAACGTGCCGTGGTGGGCCCCGGCGTGGAGAGTGCGCTCCAGCGGATACACGAGGGCCTGCTGTCCCTCTTTAAGCGTTAGCGACTCGTTGTACCGGATCACGTAGGTGCCCTCCTCCAGCGTCCACCAGGCGTAGTCGTCGTCCGGGTCGTCGAGCACCGGCGTGAGGGGCTCGCGCGGGGCCGCCTCGAACTCGCTGCCGCCGAAGTCGAGCTGGCCGTGTCCGGTGGTGCGGTAAACGGCGTCGACCGTCAGGTCGAGCCCGTCGGGCGCGCGCTGCGTGTCAAGGTGAACGAGACCGTCGAGTTGCTGAGCGAGGGCATCGGGGGAGAGCATAACGACTCGGGTATATCCGAACGAGAACGGCGAAATTGGAGGCGGACATGTGCCTCGCATTCACTGATCGGCAAACGGGGGTTCCGAACTTCTACACGGATTTATGCCATCACGCACTATGAATTGGCGAGGGGCAGGTTCGAGACCAATTCCGTTGACTGCAGGAATCGAAAAACCGAAACTGCACTCCGGAAGAAGACGTACCCTGTGACAGTGGCTCTTTTCAGAAATGTCCTCCAAAAGACACCCCGTCTTTACTCGAAAGAGAGTTGACCAACTCGCTTTCTCTCATTACTGTGTATGTGCCTCGTTTCCGGTCACTGAGCGTACGTGAGTCGGATTGGATCTTCGTGCTTTCTCGTACAAATTTTGCTGGATTCATACGGCAGACTGTTCGTTATCCAGTTCATCCTCGAAGTGTCGGACGCTCACACGTCATTCTTTCTTGTCCAACTTACAATTTTGTCCATGCAAGCGTCTCCCTCTCAACCGTCGACATCTGGGTCCGAGTCGTCTTTTCTTTCGAGCTCATCTTGGAAGCGCTTCCAGGATAAGGCGCTTTCTCACGTTCCTATTCTCACCCTCGACCGAGAGGGGAACATCCAGGCCCTCACACGAGCCGCCCGGCGGGCCCTCGAATATGACGACGACGCCTCGATTGACGAGTGTTTCTTCTCTCACGTCCACAAGCGAAACGTGCGTCGGGTTATGCAGGACCTTGCCAACATGGTGTCGCGGGGCAAGCAGCGCACGCAGTGGCTCCTGCGACTGCGGACGGGAAACAAGCGGTGGCGGTGGTACCGGGCCACCGTCCAGAACAACCTCGGCCAGGAGGAGGCCCACATCCGCATTCGCCTGCGCCCAGTGTAATTCGGCACCCGGCGCCTGACCCCGTTTCCTGCTCTATTCAACACCCTACGCCCAACTCATACCGCACAACATTCAACGCCCAATCCCCGTCGCGACTGGACATCTCCACCAAACCTCCACGCGGATGTGCGCCTGAAGCAGTGGGGGCAACGATCGAAGAATGCCGATGATGTAGATCCTTGCACCTATCCCTCCTGCCCTTGACCGCCTCCGGCGTTTCCCCGATCGCCCTTGCCCCTTATGCCGCCGTCCCAGTCCGCCCCTCCGCCCTCTCAGTCGTCGGTCGCGGAACGCGTACTTCTTTTTATTCCCCCCGCCGCCCGGTCCGAAGACATTGCCACAGTTCTGGAGGCAATCGAGGCGCCGTGCGCGTCCTTCACGGACCTGGAGCCGCTGGTAGACACCCTGGAGGAAGGGGCCGGCACGCTTCTCGTCGACGAGGCCGCCATCACGAAACGGGCCGCCCGCCTTCTGGCGAGCGCAATGGCTCAGCGCGAGCCGTGGTCGAACCTCCCCATCCTCATTCTCACTACCGGGGAGCCGGACGCCATCGAGCGACTCGATCGGCTCAACCTGTTTGGTCCCGCCACTGCCAGCAACGTCACGATTCTGGAGCGTCCCGTCCACGAGGTCACCCTTCGAACGGTCGTGCGATCGGCGCTCCGGGCCCGGCGGCGCCAGTACGAGGTTCGCGAGCTGATGTACGACCTTCGATCGACGAACGAGCAACTCCGCGAAAGCCAGGCGGCGCTCCAGGCGGCCAATGAAACGCTCGAGGAGCGGGTGGAGGCACGCACCGAGCAAGTACGCGACCTGGCCCTCGCCCTCACCACCGCCGAGCAGCGCGAGCGGACCCGCATCTCGGAGGTGTTGCACGACCACCTTCAGCAGCTCCTCCATGGCGCACGCATCTGGGCCGGTACGCTGTTTCAGGACGGAGCGGAGGCCCTTCCGGAGGCCGCCTCCCGCATGCGCGAACTGCTGAACGAGGCCCTTGACACAACCCGGTCGCTGACGGTGGAGCTTAGTCCGCCGGTCCTGCAGGACAAAGGCCTCCCGGCGGCCCTCGACTGGCTGGCCGAGCATGTTGCCAAGACCCATGACCTCCGCCTCACCATCGACGTAGCCGAACCCCTCCACGTTTCCGAAGAAGACCTTCGCACGCTCCTCTTTCGCTCCGTCCGCGAACTGGTGTTCAATGTTGCCAAGCATGCAGGCGTCGACACGGCCTCCGTCAGCGCTCATCGAACCGACGACCATTGTGTGATCGAGGTGGAGGACGAGGGAACGGGCTTTGACCCGGATGCGCTGGACGACACGGGCGACCCCGACGCCCATTTCGGGCTTTTCAGCGTCCGCAAGCGACTGGACCTCGTGGGGGGAGAGCTCACAATCGATTCCGCCCCAGGGGAAGGAACGCGGATGCGGCTCGAGGTTCCTCTTCCTGATTAAACGGCCGAGAGACGTATCGGGAGCGAACGCGTTCGGGATAGAAGGGGAAACGCCGCCCTCTTCCGACGCCAGCGTCCCCGGATTGGTGACTTGCAGCCGGAGGTCCTCCTCCACGGCGGCCATGATCGTGATGGTGCCCCACTCTGGCGCGTGGAAATGCCGTGCTTGATGCCGTTCTCGACGAGCGTTTGCACCAGCAGGAACGGCACCGGCCGGGTGAGCGCCTCGTCGCTCGCGTCAATCTCGTACGCCAGTCGTTCTTCGAACCGGACCCTCTCCAGTTCCAAATAGGTGCGCACCGTCGACAGCTCTTCTTCCAGGGGCACGGTCTTTACGTCGTCGACCTGGAGGGTGCTGCGCAGCAGGCGGGCCAATCGCGTGACCATGCGCTGGGCGCGCTGCCGGTCTTCGGCGATCAGGGCCCGCACGCTGTTGAGGCTGTTGAAGAAGTGGGGGTTGAGCTGGAGCTTGAGGGCCTTCAGGCGTGCCGCCTCGGCCTGGGCCTCCAGCTTCCACTTGTCTACCTCCGCCTGCCGATAGTTCCACGCGGCGTGCACGCCAAAGTAGATCGTCAGCCACAACCCCATCAGGATGGAGTTGCCAAACAGCTGAAGGGCAAACCCGTGGGCCGTCCAGTACTCCTCTTCGCCCACACCCACGACGTCGATGAGGTCGAAGTAGGCCGGCAGGTCCCCGAGCACGTTGAAGGCCACGCTGAGCACCAGGGCCGCACTGATTACCCGAGGGGCAAGCCGCTTTAGGGACAGGTCGAGCCATCCGGTTCGCCGGGCATAGGCCCGAAAGGCATGCGTAAGCCCCACGCCCCCCCACCGAAAGCAACTGATTCAGGAGAACGTCCCATCCTTCCTGCGCCTTCCAGTCAACGAGCAGGATGCTGATGCCACTGACCAGCGTCCATCCTCCAATCTGGCAGATCCAGTATGCCTGCTTGCGCTTCATGGGGACACATCAGGTTCGGAAGAGAACGCGCTCGCTGCGAATCATGAACATGCACACCACGAGGCTCGCGGCGGCGAGGGCCAGCAGGGACGCGTAGGTCAGAATCAGGTGGCCCGCGCTCAGCGTGCCGGCCAGCGCGTCTTTGGAGGCCAGCGCGACGTTAAGCACCGGAATGAGGGCCGTCGTTGTGTTGAGTGAAAAGCCGGGCAGCAGGCCGATGAACGCCGGAAACAGCACGGCAATCGTCAGCGGACTGACAATGCTCTGGGCCTCCTTGAACGATTTGGCGTAGAAGGAGAGCGAGAGCTGCGCCGCCGCGAAAAACACGGTGAGGGGCACCAGTAGCGACAGGAGCACGCCGACGACGCTCGGAGACAAAATGCTCATCGCGGTCTCCAGCATGGCCTCGGGAATGTCCTCGATGAACCACACGCTGCCCATAATGCTGAGGATGGAAACGATGGCCGCAAAGAGGCCCGCCAACGTGATGGTAAGCGTCTTGCCGATGAGAAACTGGAGACGGCTGACGGGGGCGGTGAGCAGCGTTTCGAGGGTGCCGCGCTCCTTCTCGCCCGCGCCCATGTCGAGAGCCGGATACATCGCCCCCATGAAGCAGAAGATGAGAAACATGTAGGGCAGAAACCCCCCGACCTGCTGAGCCATCTGGGCCTTCTCGGACGCGAGATTGACCTCCTGCACCTGCATAGCCTTCGTTGCCTCGGTACTTAGGCCCAGCGCCTCGAAGCGAGCCCGGAGGAGCTTATCCTCGTACTGATTGAGGAGGGGGCGGAGCCGGTCGAGCATCACCTCGGAGTCGTCATCGGTTTCGTACATAAGTTTGACCGCCCCAGCCTTGTTTGCATCGACCCGTTGCTGGAAAGACGAGGCAAACACGATGGCTGCGTCCAGCGCTCCGTTCTGAATCCGGGCGCGAGCCGTGTCGACGGGTAGGTCCGCCGCCATCTCGACGTTGGATGCTGTTTCAATTTGTCTCCTGAACGAAGCAGTTGCGTTCTGCTCTTCGTCTCCGAGCACAGCCACTTGCAAGGTTTTCTGCGCCGCCTCTTCCATCTGGGACGTCGCGAGCCACGTGCCCCCAACGAAGAGCAGCGGAAAGAGAACGAGCGGCACCAGGACCATGGCCACGAGCGTGCGCCGGTCGCGAATCGTGTCGAGACATTCCTTCTTGAAGACGACAAAGATGCCATTCATGACGAATGGAAAGTCTTTGGAGAAGAATGAACGGGAAAAAGCCAGCTGCCTATCTGTCCTGCCCATCCTCGTCCGAAAAGCCGTCCTCTTCGGACGGAAGCACAACGGCAACGAGCAGGATCAGTATGCCGAGTCCGAGAAAGGTAAAACTCAGTACCCCATACGAGTCGGCGGTGCCAATTGACATGCCAACAGTAGAGAACATACATCCGAAAACGATCAGAAGAACTCTTCGCTGAGAAGTGCCGTTCTCTTCAGTCATCAGA
>CAZTDC010000250.1:0-5140 GCA_964612165.1 uncultured Salinivenus sp. | reverse complement strand
GGGCCTGGCAGACCTCCTCGACCGCCTCGCGGGCGAGGGCCTCCACGTCGATGCGATCCCGCTCCAGGTCGCGGCGGCCCAGGCGAGAGAGGGTGAGCAGATCGTCGATGAGGGCGCCCATCTTTTGCGTGTTCTCGTAGACGAGGCGGAGGAGGCGTTGCCCCTCGTCGTCCAACTGATCGGCGTGGTGTTGTCGCAGGAGCTGCGCGTAGCCGTCGATGGCGCGGAGGGGCGTGCGCAGGTCGTGGGACACCGAGTAGGTGAACGACTCCAGCTCCGCAGTGCGCTCCTGGACCCGCTCCTCCAGCTCCTCGGCCAGGTCGCGCTCCTGCCCAACAAATCGCAGCAGGAGCACGGTGGCGGCGCTCGCCAGCAGGTTGGCGGTCGTCTCCGGGTACTCGCCGAAGCCCGAGAGAGCGGCGCTC
Organism: uncultured Salinivenus sp.; assembly: GCA_964612165.1. GTDB lineage: Bacteria > Bacteroidota > Rhodothermia > Rhodothermales > Salinibacteraceae > Salinibacter. Next base: position 4,715 of record CAZTDC010000250.1, on the reverse strand, counting down.
GCCCCCCGGTCGAGAAAGACGAGGAGTTCGTTGCCCTGATGAACGGCCATCACAAGAAGCACCACGACGAACACGACGGGCCGCCAGTCCCGCAGGCGGTAGGCCATCGCGAGCGTGTAAACGGCGCTCCCGACGAGGGCGGCGAGCGGCACAATGGAAAAGGCAGTCAGCGTCCACATCAACTCCAAACCGGATGCGAGAAGAACCCCAGGCCCGAATCAGCTTGCGGCCGCGTCGGGAGTGGGTAGGGTGAAGAACATCGTGGCGCCCTCTCCCTCGGTCCCTTTCCCCCAGACCTCGCCCCCGTGGCGACGAATGATGCGCTCCACGACGGCGAGCCCCACGCCGGTACCCTCAAACGCCTCGTCGTCGTGCAGGCGCTCGAAGACCCCGAAGAGCTTGTCGGCGTACTCCATGCTGAACCCCACGCCGTTGTCGCGCACGGCGTACACGATCTCCTCCCCCCGATCCTCGGCGGTCACCTCGACCCGAGGCGCGTCCTCCTCTCGGGTAAACTTGAGCGCGTTGGAGAGGAGGTTGCTGAAGACCTGCCGAATCATGGATCGGTCGCCGAACGCCGTGGGTAGTTCCCGGCACGCAAACGTTACGTCCTCGGCCCGGTCCGGATGCGCCCGCTTCAGTTCGTCGCAGGCCTCTTGGGCGAGGGCCTCCATGTCGATGGGCACCCGGTGCATCTCGCGGCGGCCGAGGCGGGACAGGGTCAGCAGGTCGTCGATCAGATCCCCCATCGTCTGGGCACTCTCATAGACGACGTTGAGGAGATCCCGCCCCTCCTCGTCGAGCTGGTCGGCGTGCTCCTCCTTCAGGATGCGGGTGTAGCCGTCGATGGCGCGGAGGGGCGTGCGCAGGTCGTGGGACACCGAATAAGTGAACGACTCCAGCTCCTCGGTGCGCTCCTGGACCCGCTCCTCCAGTCGCTCGCGCTGCTCCTGCACCTCTTCGAGGAGCTGACTCTGGCGAATGGCGATGGCCATGTGATCGGCGAGTTCTCGACCCACCTGCCAGTCGCTTTCCGTGAACGCGTCGGGCTCGGTGCGCCCGACGTGCACGACGCCGATCACGTCCCCCTCCACCACCATCGGCAGGCACAGGATGGACCGCAGTCCCATCTCGTGCATCCGCTCCTCGGCCTCCGGCACGGGCGCGTAGGCGTCGTCGGAAAGGACCTCCGTCTCGCCCGCCGCCACCGTGTCGCTCAGATAGACCTCGTCGAGGGGCAGGGTCGTGGGCGCGTCCAGCACGTTGTCCGGCGCGGCGAGCACGTGCGCCGTCCCGGCGTCCCAGTCGATGACGGTGACCGTCGCGCTTTTGAACGGAATGAGCGCTCGCACCCGCTGGAGGGCCTCCGACGCGATCTCTACCGGCGACTCGGCCGACAGGATGGCCTGATCAATGTCGCGCAGGGTCGAGAGCTGCTCGCGCTGCTCCTGTACCGCCTCCAGGAGGCGACTCTGGCGGAGCGCGATGGCCAGGTGGTCGGCCAGCTCCCGCCCAATGCGCCGCTTCTCGTCGGTAAAGGCGTGCGGCTCGGACGCCCCCAGGTTGACGGTGCCGATGAGCTCGTCCTCCACGTGCATCGGCACAGTGATGGCCGAGCGGATGCCGGCGTCCCGCAGGCGATCGGTAATGCGGGTGGACGGCACGTTGTCAAAGTCCGGCATGTCGTCGATGCGGCCGGCCCTCAAATCATCGGTAAGGGTAAACTCGTCGATGGGAAAGTCGGTGCCGCGCTCCAGAACCGATTCGTCGGACTGCTGGGCCGTGAGCACGGTCACCCGGTCGTCGTCCCAGTCGAAGAGGGCCACGCTCACGCGCTCGCACGGCACGAGGCTCTGGGCCCGCCGGGCGGCGACGGTCGCGATTTCACGGGGCGACTCGGCCGACAGGATGGCCCGATCCACCTCGCGCAGCGCCTCCAGGCGCTTGGTTTGTCGGCGAAGCTGGTCGTTGGTCGACTCGACCTCGGCGGTTCGGTCCTGCACCCGTTCCTCCAGTTCGTCGCGGGCCTCGCGCAGGGCCGCCTCCATCTGCATGCGCTCTGTGATGTCGGCCATCATAACGAGGCATTCCGGCGCCCCGTCGGTCGGATCGATGGGCTGGACGGACATGCTGACCCAGATCTGCTCGCCGTCGGCCCGGCAGATCTGAACCTCCTGGTCGTAGAGCCGCTCGTTGTCTCGGATGCACGCCGTCAATCGCTTGACAGTTGCCGCCGCGTCAGCCGTGTCGGTGCAAAAGTGGGTGAGGGTCTTGCCGGGAAGCGTTTCTTTGGGCGTGCTCAGCAGGTCGGCGGCCCGCTGGTTGGCCATGCGAATCTCTCCGTCGTCGTTGACCGACACGTAGGCCACCGGCGCGTTCTCGTAGAGCTCCCGGTAGCGGGCTTCGCTGGAGCGGAGGGCCTCCTCCTTCGTCTCGCGCTGGCGGTCGAGCCGGATGCGATGGAGGGCCATCGACGCCTGCGCCGCCACCATCTGCAGGGTCGAGGCCTCCATGGAGGACGAACGCCTCTCGCCCGCGTGGCCGGCCACCACGATGCCGAAGTCGTGGTCGACCGTGCCGAGGCGTACAACGGAGAGACGCTGCACACCGGCCTCGGCGAGGGCCGGATGCCGATCGGGACACACGTCCATCTGGTGGCGGGTCGGGCTGCCGGGATCTTCGGCGCCGGGGACACGGTCAGTGCCAAGAGAACGCAGCTCGTCGATGACAGGGCCGGGAAGCGGACGCGTGCCGGCGCTGCCCACCACTCGGGGCGTCTCTCCTTCGACACTCGTCAGGACTACGGCCTGAAGGTCGGACAGCCCCATCGAGCGAAGCGTCCCGGTCACCAGGCGTCCCACCTCGTCGGGCGACTCGACCAGGGCCAGGGCCGACCCAAAGCCGAGGATCGACGAGGGATCCAGGTCCGAGGAGTGGTGGGCGGATTCCATGAGGGAGCCGGTCGGTTGCGTGTGAGAAGCGTCGTCGGTCGACGCAGCGCGCACGAGTCGGTGAGAAGGGGACGTAGCGGTCTGTAACGTACGGAACGAAGACCCGACAGGAAAAAGATTCGTCGAGTCGGTATAGTGAGCCATTACGTCTGCCCTCCCCCAGACGCGTTACACCACCAGTTCGCGGCCCCGTCGGGCCCGAACAGACGCGCGCAGGCCCGACCGGGTCCCGCCATCACACGCCCCACAGCAACCAGATGCCGCCGCAGGTGACGAGGGCGAGGATCAGCTGCAGCGGCGCGCCCATCCGCACGAAGTCGGTGAAGCGGTAGCCGCCCGGGCCGTACACCATCAGGTTTGTCTGGTAGCCGATGGGCGTGAGGAGGGCACAGCTCGCGGCGAACGTCACGGAGAGGACGAAGGAGAACGGATCCGCCCCGGTCAGCTCAGCCACCTCCACGGCCATCGGCAGCATGAGGATGACGCTGGCGTTGTTGCTGATCACCTGCGTGACGAGGCTCGTGAAGACGTAGAAGAGCAGCAGCAGGGCAAACGGTGGAAGAAGGTCGGCCACGCCCGTGAGGGCCTGCGCCAGGTAGGCGGCGGTGCCGGAGCGCTCCATGGCCATCCCCAGTGGGATGAGTCCAGCGAGCAGTATAATTACGCTCCAGTCTACCGCTTCGTAGACCTCGTTCGGTTGCACACAGCCGGTCGCGACCATGGCCACGATGCCCCCCAGGGCCGACACCATGATCGGCACGATTTCCAGCGCCGCCAGTCCCACCACGAGGCCGATGATGCCCAAAGCGATCGGCAGCTTGTGCGCCCGAAAGGACGCCTCCTCGTCGGCCTGAATGACGACGAACGATCGGCTGCGCTCGAACTGGGCAATGGCCTGCCCCGAGGCCTGTACGAGGAGCGTGTCGCCCCCCTGCAGTGGCACCGCGTCGATGTTGTTGTAGAGCAGCTCTCCCTTCCGGCGCAGCGCCAGCACGAGCGCGTCGAAGCGCTGGGCAAACGCGAGGGACCGGAGCGTCTCCCCCACGATCGGGTTGTCCGACAAGAGCACGATCTCGGTGAGGGTTTCCCCCTCCCGCTCGATCTCAAAATCCTCCTCCGTGAACGTCTTGCTGTGAGCCTCGGGCTCCAGCTTCAACCGGTCCATCAGCTCCATCAATCCGGTCCGATTGGTGCGCAGCAGCAGTTCGTCGCCAGCGCGAAACTGCTTGGGGCCGAACGGGGCAGCAAAGGCTTTGCCGTTGCGCTCCATCCGCACGATGTCCACGTCCAGCTCCAGCTTGTTCAAGGCCTGCCCCACCGTGTAGCCCACCAGCGGCGAGTCCTCCGCCACAACCACCTGGGTGAGATAGCCGCCCATCTCAAACTCCTCGGTCAAATCCTCCTGTGGCTTAATCCGCTCGGGCAACAAGCGGTGCCCCACCGTCATCAGGTAAACCCATCCGGTCACGAGGATGATGGCCCCGAGGGCCGTGAACTCGAACATCGAGAACGGGTGGCCCAGCAGGCGGGCGCTCACGTCGCTCGCCAGGATGGAGGTGGACGTGCCGATGAGCGTGAGCATGCCCCCGAGCATCGACGCGAACGAGACCGGCATCAGCAGCTTCGACGGCGACAGGTTCGACTTCCGCGCCAGGTTCACGGTCATCGGAATCATCATGGCCACCACGGGGGTGTTGTTGATGACGCCGGCCGTGGTGCCCGAGAGGCCGATGAGCGCCCCGTACTGCTTGTAGAAGCTGCCCT
>CAZTDC010000249.1:0-5179 GCA_964612165.1 uncultured Salinivenus sp. | reverse complement strand
TGAGCCGCCCGCTCTCGAAGCCGAGGTCGTGCAGGCAGCCCGTGATGCCGTGCGACGCGCTCTCGCCAATGCGCCCCCCGCCAAAGTTCTGCTCGCCGACGTGGATCACGCCGTTCGAGAAGGTGCCCGTGGTGAGCACGACGCACGGTGCGTGAAACTCTTTCCCCATGTTCGTCCGAACGCCCGTCACCGTTTCCCCGGCGTCGTCCGTCAGGATCTCCTTCACCATGTCCGACCGCATCCGGAGGTTGTCAATCGCCTCCAGTTCCTGCCGGATGGCCCGGGCGTAGGCCCGTCGGCCGCACTGGGCCCGCGGCCCCCACACGGCCGGCCCCTTGCTCTTATTCAGCATGCGAAATTGGATGCCGGCCCGGTCAGTGGCCTTGCCCATGATGCCGCCGAGCGCGTCAATTTCGCGGGCGATGTGCCCCTTGCCGATGCCGCCGATGGCGGGATTGCAGGACATCTGACCGATGTCCGCCAGCTTCATCGTAATGAGGAGCGTGTCCGCGCCCATGTTGGCCGCCGCGGCCGCGGCTTCACTGCCGCTGTGGCCGCCGCCCACGACAATAACGTCGTATTCGAAATAGTCCGTGTGCATGGTGAAAGAACATTCGTTCCGAAAACAAAACCGACCGAGGAAAGGAGATGGATACGAACAGGCCGAATGAAGGATTCAGGGAACGTCCAAACCGTCTCAGAGCCAATGGTTCGGGTAACGAGTAAGCCAGTGGACATTCGCAAAAGGTCTGATCCGAAGAGAGAGTCAGAGGGCGTCTTCCCAATCTTGTGCACCGATGTCGTCGGGGGGCCAAACGCCCAGCAGGCGCCGCACGGTCACGAATTGGCCAAGGTGGTAGGCGTTGTGGTCCGCAATGGCGCCAATCTCCGACGCGTAGGTGGTGCCGTGGTAGGCCCGTCCATCGGCATGCGGAATGGGACCGCCAATCTCGGCGTCCGCGTCGTTGACAAGCTGTTTAACAGCCTCCAGGTCAGACTGAAATTCTTCCAGGGTCTCCTGCCAGGCCGCGTTGCTCGGCGGCGCCACCGACTCGGGCCAGTAGTCGTCCGGCCACGACGGGAGCGTGTAGTCCGGATTCGTGCAGTAGCCGAGGTAGTCCGCCTGGCAAATGCGCATGTGCTCCAGGATCTGCCAGAGCGAGTAGGCTTTGGGCAGGCCGTCGGGCTGTATGCCGCGGACCTCCGGCGGGACGGCCCGTAAAATCTCATCGGGCGGACGGCGGGCCACAGTGGCCTCGAGCTGTGTGGTGAGAAGGGTCCGGAGGGGATCGGAAGCAGCCATCGGATGGAATCGAGAAATAGAAACAGGGGTTGGCGACGGACGGCCCAATTCTGTCCTGGGCAGAAACCGAACGGCAGAAAACGAGATCCCCTACTTTGACGCTATGATCAACTCGTGACCACAGGACGCGCAGTACGTGTCGTGAAGCGCCATATGCCCGTCGCACTTAGGGGCGTATGCCCAATCTGATGTCCACACTGCGGGCAATTGTTATTCTGAGGACGGTGCCGCTCAGTCCGTTCTTTCGTAAAAAGCGCTGCTGAATCACGTAGGCCGCCTCCACCACCAGACTGCCCCAATCAGTCCCGCCGCTAAAGTACGTTGCGGGCCTTTTGAATGGCAATTTCGTCGTAGTTCAGAAGGCTCAACACACCGGTGAGGATGTCGCGCTTCTTCGAGGTTGAGTTGTTCGTGACGGCCCAATAGGGGGAATCGGGAATCGGATGGGGGTTGACGTTCTTCCCCGTTTCCTCCAGTTCCTCCTCGCTCGTGCCAAAGTACTTCCGGGTCCGGCCGGTGATGGACTCCTCGACCTCTTCGAAGCGGTCCGGCTTCTGCTGGTAAACGAACGAGAGAATGGCGAGATACTTCTGCACAGTGGCCCGATTGGACTGCAACTTGGAGCTCTCCAGAAAATCGGAGAGTGCCTCTGAGTCTTCGTCCCGCTCGAACACGTTGGCCCACCCCGATTGGCCCGGGGCCTCGTCGGCCTCCCGAAGACCGAGTTCGGTCCGGAGGACGCCCGACGGGCTTTTCCCGGTGGCCGCTACCTTTTCCATGAGGTAGTCCACGATTTCCTCTTCGAGCTTGACGGCTTTCATGGCGAGAACAGTGTTGAATGACGGAAAACAGCTGTTCTGTCAGGAAAACCAAAGATTCTTTCTCGATTTCTCAAGCTCTGAATGTTCTGACAGTTCTGAATTGTGTAACGATGAAGTAACGCAACCCGGTTGAGGCTCACGGTTCCAAAAGGTGCTGGTCGAGGGGGGAGATTAGGCGAACGCGACAGACACTAGTAGAATCAGCTGGGTATTTCTCCTGAGACGGGTGTATGAGGAGATGGGGTAGGATAGTAGATTCGCATAGTTCTATCTTAAGCAGCGATGAAAGCGCACCTACAGAATCGTGCCTTCGCGCTTCTGTTTCTCTCCGGTTTCCTCGTACTGACAGGCTGTTCCCTGTTCGGGACGGGCGAGAACGGGTCCCGTCCGCAGTTGGAGCCCCTCGACTTCTCGCGGTTCTCCCAGGCTCCCCCTCTGCTCGTCGGCCGCTGGGAATGGCAAAAATCGACCGTCTACGGTCCCGGCGAACCAGGCGTGTCCACACCCGCGTCAACCGGACGGACCGAAACACTTGTCTTTCCCTCTCCGGATACTGTCCGCGTGTACCGAAACGACACACTGAGCCAAACCACGTCGCGTGAGACATTCTTCGAGGGAGCGAAGTGGGGCGTACACGGGGACACACTTGCAGTCAGTACCGTCTACGTCGACGGTCCTGAGGTCGTATACGAGCGAGTCGATTAGGGAAGAGGGAGAGCCAGAGAATGCTGTTCAAGACTTGAATAGAGCAGATGGGAGCGATGCCCGCCGCCTGGATGATTTGCGTTCGGGGGTGTGGACGCGGCGCTTCGGGGGAACGCCTTTACTGTGACCGATGCTCAGCAGGAAGAAATGCGCGACAGACTTGGCCAGAAACCGCGTTCATTAGGGGCGTTTGCGAACGAGACGGTGGCGCAGTGGAAGAAGCGGGCTGTGGCGACGTAGGAACGGAACGACTCCGAGATTCGGAGTCGCCCGACAAAAAGCGTCCCAAGTCGCCCGTCAAGTGAGATTAATCGGGAGACGTCGATTGATCGGTCCACGTGGTCGTCGCGACTGCGAGGGTCCGGTCGTCCTCGGCGTGAGACAGACGGTGTCGGACGCGCAAAGAGGTGTCGGTCGGTTCGAGGTGCGCGGTGGCCCGAATTGGGTCGCCGAGCGTCGCTTCCGCTTCAAACTGGAGCGCGAGGTCGGTGCACTGCCGGTTGTCGAGCACCTCAGGGGGCAGGGTCTCCAGTGCCCATTCCAGATAGCGGACGTTGTTGACGTGGCGGTTGAGGTCGAGGTCGTGGTAGCGCACGCTGAAGGCGCACTCCCGATCCGTCCGATCCGGGGCAGTCAGGTCCTCGTCGGTTGGGGCAAGTGGGGCCGGGCGATCGGGCGGTTCGATGTCGTGGAGGATGGTGGGCGGGCACACGGGGCGCCGCCGATCCGTATCGATGACGAGCCAGGAACTGGTGCCCTCTGCGAGGATCGTCCCCTCCCCGTCCCGAAAGACGACCTCGCGGAGAGCGAAGAGGCGGTCCAACCCCGACGGCCACGTTTCGAGCGTGATCGTCTCGTTCCACTGGGGCAAGCGATTTATCTCCATGCGGAAGAGTGCGAGCACCCACGCCCGATCTTCCGCGAGCAGATCCTGCATCGAGACCCCAAGTTCATCGGCGTGCCGGCCCGCCGCTTCCTGGAAGTAGTCGGCGAGGGCGAGGACGGAGGCGGTGCCCTGGGGCGTCACGTCGTAGGAGCGGACGCGGACCGTTTCGGTCCAGGTGCCAGCAGTCACAGGAATGGGGAAAGGGATTGGAACGCCTCTACGGAGAAAGGGTGGGGGGAAACCCCGGCACCCGCTCAGAGCGATTACGCTCTCCGTCGGGGCCAAAGAACTGTACGTGGCCGTCGGAATCGCAGATCCAGACCTCCTCGGCCTCCGACTCAAAAAACTGATCCCGGAGCTGAGAGGTCGAGTGCTCGTCGTCCGACGAGACGATTTTGACACAAATCTCGGGGGCAAGAATGCCGTCGGTCGTCTTGAGGGCCTCTCGCCGGTCGGGGGACGCCCAGGCCACGTCCGTTTGCACGTCTCCCTTAGGGGTAGTGACAGAGAGTTGCATGAGGGCTTCTCCGTACCCTAATTCGTCCAGGAGACGATCAGCAATGCGAAACCGCAACCGGGCGTGGTGAGCGTTCATGACGGAGGAGGTATCGTGAAGGGGAACCGATCAAGGGGGCATTCAGCGAGCCGGGATGTCAACATCCGTTCTAACCCATCCTCGCCGGGCGGCACCAGTGGGCGGTCCGAGTCTCACTGATCGGACGTTGCGAGGGGATCGATTCCATAGAAGTCCTCGTCGCTCAGCTCGCCGCGCGCTTCCCAGAGAAGCGGGAACGCCCGTGTGTCCAGGGTCGACGAGAGGTACTCGACCCCCGGCGATCCACCGGTGCCGGTTTTCGTGCTGATCAGGCGCTCCACGACCCGAACGTGATGATATCGCCAGAGCAGAAGCTTCTGGTCGTGGTCGACGAGCGCCTCGGCCAAGTTGTAAATGTGGTAGTGGTCGCGAGGATGTCCGTAGATCGTCGCCAGGGCGGAGAGGGTTCGGTCGCGGTTCTCCCCCTCCAGGCTTTCGCCGACTTCCGGAACGGCCACGTCAAAGCCGAGGCGGTCGAGGAGGGCGAAAAAGATCCGTCCCAGGCCCGGCGCGTCGAGGCGGGTCTCGAGCCGCTCCCGCTCCTCGTCGTCGAGCTCGATGTACTGAAGCACCTCCGGCCGCTTAATGCCCGTCAGGAATTCGACCTCACGGAACTGAATGGACTGAAATCCGCTCGCCGGCTTTAAGGCCGCCCGGAAGGCCAGGAAGTCGCGCGGCTGCATGGTCTCGAGGACGTGAATTTGCTCAATGAGAAGGTCCATGATTGTCAGGACTCGCTTCATCAAGCGATGGGCCTCGTAGACGTCGTCCTCGTTCATCCGGTCGCGGACCGTCAGCAGCTCAAAGATGATCTGTTTGAACCACAGCTCGTACGCCTGATGAATCGTGATGAAGAGATGCTCGTCGTG
>CAZTDC010000248.1:0-5188 GCA_964612165.1 uncultured Salinivenus sp. | reverse complement strand
CCCAACGTGGTGACGGACTTCCACGAAATGGGCACCAACAGCACCTACTTCTTCGAGCCGACCGAGCCGGTCAACTCCTGGAATCAGCTCGTGCCGGACCGCGTCTACACGGATCTCACCCGCTACTTCACGGAAAACTGGGCCTCCGCGCTCGACGCCCTCCGGACTCCCTACTTCACGAAAGAGATTTTCGACAACTCGTACCCCGGCTACGGATCGACCTACCCGAATATGCAGGGCGGCATCGGCTTCGTCTTCGAGCAGGCCAGCTCCCGCGGGCACCGGCAGCGGAGCGAGACCCGAACGGTCACCTTTCCCTACACCATCCGAAACCACCTCCGCAGCTCCCTCGCAACCGTCGAGACCGCGATTGAGCAGAAGGAGGTCTTCCTAAAGCATCAGCGCGACTTCTTCACCGAGGCGCTGAGCCGGGCCGGCGAGTTCGCCACCGACGGCTACGTTTTCGGTCACAAGCAAGATACCTCGCGGGTCCGGGCCTTCCTCGACCTTCTGCTCCGACACGAGATTGACGTGTACGAACTGCAGGATTCCGTCGAGGCAGAGGGCTCGACGTTCGACCCCGGATCGGCGTACGTGGTCCCCACCCGCCAGCCGCAGTACCTGATGGTGCGGTCAATATTCGAAAAGGTGACGAGCTTCCCCGACAGCACCTTCTACGACGCCTCTGCGTGGTCGGCGGCCCTGTCGTACGGCCTGCCGCACGCGGCCCTCCAGGACGGCTCCGTGCCGCGGGGCGAACGGGTTTCGTCGGTGCCGGAGCGCACGGGCCTCGGTCAGGTGCCGCGGCGGGCCGTGGCCTACCTCATCGACTGGGGCGACTACCGGGCCGCCGAGGCCCTCCACGTGCTCCAGCAGCACGATGTCACGACGCTGACGGCCTACGAGCCCTTCACGAGCCCAACGCAGGACGGCACGCGCCAGTATCCGCTTGGGACGATTCAGGTGCCGGTGCAGTCGCAGTCGATTTCTCCCGACAGCCTCCACCGCCTCGTGGAACGCGCCGAGCGGGAGGCCGGGATCAACATCCAGGCCGTCCCGTCGAGCCTAACGTCCGACGGCATCGATCTGGGAAGCGAAAAGTTTGAGCCCCTCGACGCCCCGGATCCGCTCATGCTGGTGGGCGAGGGCCTCTCCGCCTACGAGGCCGGGGAAGTGTGGCACCTGCTCGACACGCGGGTCAACATGCCGATCCCGAAAGTTGACCGCTCTGACTGGGACCGCGTGGCCTTGTCCGACTACAACACGCTGGTGCTGGTGTCCGGACGGTACGACTTCCTGGGCGAAAAGCAGGTCGAGGCGCTACGGCGCTGGCTGAAGGGCGGCGGCACACTCATCACCATCCGGGGTGCGACCGAATGGGCCGTCGAGGAAGGCCTCGTGACCGACTCGGCACTCGTGAAGTCAGATCCCTCTGCGGTCCCGGCCGACACGTCCGGCGACGAGACGGTTGAGCGCTACGATTACGCGAAGGCCGAGGAGCGGATTGGGGCGCAGCGCATTGGCGGCTCGATCTACGAGGTGGACCTCGACCGGACCCATCCACTCGGGTTTGGTCTCACGCAGGACCAATTCCCCGTGTACCGCAACCACAAGATCTTTCTCCCGCCCACCGAGAACCCGTACAGCACGGTGGCCCGCTACACGGACGACCCGCGGCTGAGTGGATACGTCTCCGAAGAAAATCTGAAACGAATCCGCGGTTCCGGATCGCTCCTCGTTGATGCGGTGGGCAGCGGACGAATCATCCTGTTTGTCGACAACCCCAACTTCCGCGGCATGTGGTACGGCACAAATCGGCTCTTCCTGAACGCCCTCTTCTTCGGCTCGACGATCGACGTGCCGGACGCAACGGGATATGAGTAACGGATCCAATCTCGCTTTCCGTTCACGAGTTGACATGCCCCCTGTCTCTTACGAGATTGCCACGGCGATAAAGCGCACGGTCATTGCCGGAACGTTTCGGGGACGAAACACCAAGCCGTCCCGTTGGTCGGCGCCCGTCCCTGAGTCTGGATTGACGAAATTGACACCGAACAGCATCATTCCCGAAAGAGCCCCGCTCTAGCGATCAACGGGAGCGAACGATATAAGTGGTATAGCTTTTGAAGGAGACATTATTCGGGTCTCTGTTTTCTCTCTTTGGACTGCTCCTCCGAATGTCTCGCTTCTCCCTGATTGGTGCCTGTGCGCTGGCCCTGGTGACCCTGTCGGTCGTGTGGGGCTGCGAGCAGCCGAGAACACAATCCTCGACGACGTCGACGCAGGTGGAGGAACGCCCGGATTCGGTTTTGGTCGACTCGACGAGCGCCGTCCTCCATCGGTTCACCGCGTCGGACCGACCGTCGGCGGCCGATAGCGCCGCGCTACGCCGGTGGACTCATGCTCTACAGGCGAGCGGCGACTCGATTCGGGCAGAGCGACCGGCCCGGGCACGCACCCTGTACGAAACCGCCCTGTCCTCGTACCAGGCGCTGGCAGACTCTCTACGAGCGCTCCACACCATCAAGGGCATCGGGAAAACGTACGATCGCCAGTCCCGATACGCAGACGCGCGGGACCGATACATGAGGGCCCTGGAGCTCAGTCGCGCCCTCGGGGTTCAAGACGAGATCATCGACAATCTCCAGCGCATTGGGGAGACCTACGAGGAGCAGGGGCGCCACGATCAGGCCCTCTCGCACTACCGAGAGGCCCTCTCGCTCAGCCGGGAAACGAACCATCCGGAGTACCGCGCCGACCTCGTGGACGACCTTGGGGACGTGTACGTGATCCAGGGGCGCTACGACGAGGCACTGGAGCAGCATCGGGCGGCGCTTGCCCTTGAGCGAAAGCTCGGCGATCAGAATCGCGTCGCCGGCATGCTGTTAAACATCGGGACGACCCACTACAGACAGAGCCGCTACGAGAAAACGTTGGCCCGCTACCGAGAGGCCCTTTCGATTCAGCGCGAGATTGGGGACCGAGAGGATGCCGCCACCACGCTCAACAACATGGGCGTCGTGTACATGAGACAGGGCCAATACCGGGAGGCCATGGGCCAGTACCAAGAGGCCCTCGCAATGCGACGCGACATTCAGGACCGGGAGGGCATTGCCAGTACGCTCAACAACATTGGACTTCTGTTTCAGCGGCAGGGGCGTTACGAGAAGGCACTGGCCCAGTATCGGGAGTCACTTGCGCTTAAACGTGAACTCGGAGACCGGAGAGGAACGGCCACCACGCTCAACAACATCGGGCTCATCCAAGAAAAGTGGGGCCGCTACGAAAAGGCACTAGCCCGATACGAGGAATCCCTCGCCATCAAACGGGAGCTTGGACACCGGGAGTCGATGGCTCGAACGCTGAATAACATCGGGCTGGTTCGCATGGAGCAGGGTCGTTACGAAAAGGCGCTGACACGGCATCGGGCGTCCCTCCGCATCCGGCGCGACATTGAAAACCGACGGGGCATCGCTCGGTCGCTAAGCAGCATCGGTAGAGTCTACGAGCAACAGGGGAATCTGGATGGTGCCCTCCGGCAGTACCGCCGGGCACTCCAGATCAACCGCGAGGTAGGGAACCGAGACGGAACGGCTCACGACCTCCGCAGGGTCGGAGAAGGGCGCCTTCAGCAGGGGCACGTGGCAGCGGCCACCGACACGCTAACGAAAGCGGTTCGTCTCACCGAATCGCTTCGGCGGGACGCTACCTCCCCGGAGGCCCGGCGCTCCCTGCTCTCGAGCCAAATCGGGGCCTATCGGGCCCTCACAAGTGCATACGTCCGCTCCGGTCAACCCGACTCGGCTCTTCACTCCCTGGAGCGGGCCCGCGCTCGCCTCCTGGCCGACCGGCTTGCGGGGACCGCCCGGGGCGACACGACCTCCACGATTCCTCCCGCCTCCGACCTTCGCGGTACGCTCGACCGGGACGACGCGGCGCTCCTCTACACAAACGCCGGTACGAAATGGCCCCTCACGGCCCTGGCCGTTACCCCCGATACCACCATTGCCCGCGAGCTGCCCGACGCCCCGCTTCGAACCGAGGTCCAACGAGCCCACTCGGACCGCCTGGAACGCCTGCGCCGCGAGAAGGGACCGCTCACGGCCGCCTTCGGACCCGGCCGGACGAGCACCGACGACAAAGGCCCGAGCCTCGCCGAGACCATTCGTCTCTACCGCTACTACCTGACCCGGAGAGAATCTGACGGTATTGCCCAGCAGGATCTTGCTCGGCGTCTCCACGATCTGCTCGTGGCGCCGGTCGAGACGGCGCTTCCACCCAACAACGCCCTTACGATCATTCCGACCGGCGCGCTCGGCTACCTCCCCTTCGAGACGCTTCGGGATTCGACGGACCGGCCCCTCGTCCAGCGGAGACACGTCCGCTACGCCCAGTCGCTAACCGTCCTGCATAAGCTTCGCGAACGCACCTTTGGCGACCGGCCGAAGCCGCTTCTCGCCGTCGGCGGAGCCGACTACGGCGCCCCGTCGCCGGACCAAGAGGGACCGCTCCTCGCCACGGCACGAGGCGATTCGACGATCGGGAGCGACGAGCAGGCGTCGGCCCTTTACCGCTCGGCCGAGCGCCGGCTGGAGCGGGGCCGAAGCCCTCGACCCACCTACGCGCAGCTCGGGTACGACCAGTGGCCCTCCCTCTACGGCACAAAGCTGGAGGTCCAGAAGCTGAAACGAGCCGTGGGGCCGGGCGCGACGCTCCTCACTGGCCCCGACGCCTCTGAGGGCCGCGTGCGCCAGATGAACACGTCGGGCGCCCTGTCGGACTATCGGCACCTCCATCTTGCCACCCACGGCGTGGCGGTGCCGGAGGCCCCCCAGCTCTCGGCCCTCGTTCTCTCGCAGGAGAACGCCTCCGACAGCCTCGCAGCCACGGACGGTTACCTGACGATGCGCGAGATTGCGGATCTGGAGCTACGGGCCGACGTGGCCGTGCTCTCGGCCTGCCGGACGGGCCTGGGCCGGATCATCGCCGGGGAGGGCGTGGTCAGCCTGTCGCACGCGTTTCTTCGATCGGGCGCCAACGCGACGCTGGTCTCGCAGTGGCGCGTGCTCGACTGGTCCACCCAGCAGTTCATGACCTCCGTCTACCGGCGGGCCACGAACGAGAACACCTCCTTTGCCGAAGCGGTCACCGAGGTCAAGCGTGCGTTCATTGCCGGGGAGTTTGGGGA
>CAZTDC010000247.1:0-5199 GCA_964612165.1 uncultured Salinivenus sp. | reverse complement strand
GTTCGACCCGCAGTACGCCTCGTACCTGATCCCGGTTGGCTCCATCGCCGTGGATGGCATCAGCCTCACGGTGGCCCGCCTTGACGACGACACCTTCACCGTCGCCATCATCCCGCACACCTACGAGGTCACGAACGTGGCCGATACGTGGACGGAGGGAGCAGGAGTGAATCTGGAGTTTGACCTTATCGGCAAGTACGTGGCCCGCACGCTCACGGCGACAGGCGAGACGCCGGATCCGGACGCACTCGCACAGACGTGGTTGGACACATAACCTAAGTTGTGACCTACGTGCTGTTATTCGATCCGACGGCGGACGACCGACCGCAGACCGCCGAACATGGCATTTGAG
Source organism: uncultured Salinivenus sp. (assembly GCA_964612165.1). Taxonomy (GTDB): domain Bacteria; phylum Bacteroidota; class Rhodothermia; order Rhodothermales; family Salinibacteraceae; genus Salinibacter. The sequence continues at coordinate 4,847 of CAZTDC010000247.1, read as the reverse complement.
GCGGTCTATCGTCCGCGGTCGGCCGTCTTTCTGGCATAACGACCACGCCTCACAACTTGGGTTACGTAAGGACTCGCCGTCCCTCCCCTCTTCACTCCCGCGCCCTCATGCTCCCATGCCCCAAGACGACCGCCTCGTCACCGTTGCCCGCTACGACTCGGAGGGCGATGCCCAGCTCGCCAAAGCCCAGCTGGAAGACGCCGACATTCGCTGCATGCTCGCGAACGCGGAGCAGGCCGGGCTCGCCATGATGTTCGATTCGTCCCGCAGCGGGGTCCAGGTGAAGGTGCCCGCCGCTCAGGCCGACGAGGCGCAGGCCCTTTTGGAAGACACCGAGTCGTGAACACACCGAGGGACGATTTCGTCTTCGACGTCACACGGTCCCTCGCGCACCGTACGCATGCTCCACAGATCGGTAGACGGACGAGTGTGATCCGTCATTCGGAACGGGAGCGGCCTCCTAGCAGGCCCGGTCGGAGCCGCTCCGCAAGGGTCGTGTGCGCACCGGCGCGCTCGAGGGCAAAAGCAATCGTGCGACAGGCATCGGCCACCGACTCGGTCCCATCCACCTCGTCCCGAATCCAGTCGGGCGCCCCGTCGTCGTGCTTCTCACCTGCAGCGGCAAATCGGACGGCCACGGCACGAAGCCAGCCGGGCGTGCCGATTCGTTCGAGCACCAGTGCCGGGAGGGGATCCCAGGGAACCGCAACGGCCTCCTCGGGACAATCAGAGAGGAGAGCGTGAACGCGATCACGCCGCTCCTCAGCGTAGGCGCGGTGGGCCGCCCGGCGCCGCGCGCCGTCCCTCGTGAGCGGATACCGGACGCTGGCCGCGATCAGGCTGCCGACGCCGAGCCCAGCACCCGCCGCACTGGCAAACAGACTCATTTCGCCAGTGAGACCGAAGACGCTGACGCCCAGCAGCACCAGTCCGAGCGCCAGGCAGGTGTTTGACCGCCGATGACGATCGGCCAGCCAGCCGCGCTCAACGAGGTCGGCGCGCACGTCGCGCAGGGTGCGGCGCCGAAACGTGGAGCCCGCGAAGCCGAATCCCCCGAGGGTGTCGTGCCGCCCGAACTGGCGCAGAGCGGTCTGTTCGAACGCAGAGAGACGACGGGGATCGGCGTGCAGGTTCACCGTGACGGCGGGACCGGTGCGCAGCCATCGGCGCTTCCGGGTGCGTACGAGCGTGCAGTGCCCATCGCGGGCGAGTCTCACGATCACGGCCGCGAAGGCCCATCGGGTGCTCCCCACGGCCCCATCGCGGAGCACCGCCACTTCTGGTAGCGACAGGTCTGGCGGCTCCGAGTGCGAGTCGACCGCCACGTGCGGACCCCGCCAGACCCAGAACGCCGCGAGGCCGGGCAGAAGGGCACAGCCGAACGTCAGGAGCAGAATCACGGCGAAGGAGCGGCGAAAGCGGAACTCAATGAACCAGATTGCGTCGGCGTCCTCAGTGTACCAGTTCCCAAACGGGACTTTCCTCCCATGGAAAGGACCACGCTCTGGCGCCGGGTCCTTCACGATCCGCAGTTCCAGGACCTTCTCTTCAAGATCGAGACGAATGAGCGCGGCCAACTCATTTTGAGTCCGCGTAACCCCCAACGCGGGCTCCTCCAGGCGCGAATTGGCGAACTCCTTCGCGACCATCTCGACCCTCCCGGCCGTCGCGCCGTGGAATTTGCCGTCGAGACGGCGAAGGGGATTACTGATACGTGAATGGGTTTCTAAAGACGATCCCCGACTAGTAGCAAACCACGGTCCACCCCGCAGGAAGAATGTGGTTTACCTACCTGTGCACGGATCAGGAAGGTCCCCGACGTGGTGTGGCTCTCTGAAGAGCGGCGGACACAGATCCCAGACGACGCTAAGAAGCTGGTATGTTGATTTCCGCGTTGATCCCCCAGGCAATGCGTGACGATTGCAGACTGGTCAACCGGCCCCGCTCCGCCTCCACCAAGAAGCCGGAAAGAAGCAACACTTGGTCGCGGGCGATCGAAAATCAAAACGGGTTCTACGGCGAGCCCGGTAATGCCGGAGCTCTGCGTGGAGGTGCTCTCCGAGAGTAACACGGGGGAGGAGATGGAAGAGAAGCGGGGGCTGTACGTCGATGAGGGTGCCGAGGAGGTTTGGACCTGCGACGCCGAGGACACGCTCCGGTTCTACGACAAGGAGGGCGCCCGCTCGTCGTCGGCCCTTGCCCCGGGCGTGCCCGACACAATCGAGTAGCGGCAGGGCAACCGATCAGTACGGCGGTTCGGCCGGTCCGGTGTAGCCGCACATGCCCGTTCGGGGCGAGTTGAGGAGGGGCATCGGCTCGCCGTAGGCTTCGTGTGGATGATCCTCGATGTGCTCCTCGCAGAGCTGGCCGCTGTCGTCGGTTTCGTACATGCACTCGACACAGAGCCACTCCGCCTGCCGGTCGCACTCCATGCACTCGACATCCGGCATTTCATTGCGCGCCATGAGGGCGACGGGGTGTTCGGTCGTCGGCGTCCCCTCCCGCACGTCTATCACGCGGATGCGCGTCTCCGACGTGGTGCCGAAGTCGTAGAGGTGCACCAGCTCCGTGTCCGGCTCAAACACCTGGTCGGCCCGGCGCGACTCGGACACGTCCCGGCTCCCCCAGCCGCCGGTCGTAAATTTGCTCAGGTGCCCGCAGCACTCCAGCCAGATGGACCGGAGATACGAATCGAGCGCCTCCAGCGGCGCCGAGCCGCGCATCTCCAGGTCCAGCCAGAACGGCGGCGCCCACTCGTCCTCCACGCGCAAGTGGTACAGCGATTCGTCGGAGGTGCCGCTTTGCGCGGCAGCAATGTCCGCTTCCCGATCCGAGCACGCCCGGAGGTGTCGCACCATCCCGCCCTTCGCGTAGGTGTCGCCGCAGTATTGACAGGTCCCCTTGGACTGAGACGAGGCCATTGGCACAGCGTCCGGGTGAATGGAACAAAGCGGGATAGACATACACGGCTTCGAACGTCAGGATTCAAGGAAACATAACCGCGCACCGCTCTGTCTCCCGAACTCTTTTGCCCCTCGAAAGAAGAAGTAGCCCGTTCGTCTTGCCCCAAGAGCGAACGTCTGCTCCTGCGTCTTCGACCGCAGAAAGCACCACGGCGGCCCGGACCAAAATTGCCCCTCGTTCTACGAATTATCCCCGCGTTCCCGTGACCAAGCACCTCGAACGCGACCTCGGGCTCTACACGACGATCACCGTGAGCATCGGGGCCATGATGGGCGTCCTGTTCATCATCCCCGGACTGGCGGCAGCCAAGGGCGGCCCGTCAGTGGTGCTCGCGTTCCTGCTTGCGGGCCTTCTCGTGTTGCCGGCCGCCCTGTCGAAGGCTGAGATGGCCACGGCCATGCCCGAATCGGGAGGGACCTACCTCTACATTGACCGATCCATGGGGCCGCTGATGGGGACGATTGCCGGTCTCGGCGCCTGGTTCTCTCTGGTGTTCAAGAGTGCGTTTGCGCTGGTCGGGCTCGGGGCGTACTTCACGCTGGTCCTGCCCCTTCCCCCCGCCCAGCTCAAGATGATGAGTTTGGGGTTGGCCGTGCTCATCATCGCAATCAACATTTTCGGGGTGAAGCAATCGGGCCACTTTCAGGCGCTTCTCGTCTCCTTCGCCCTGTTCGTGCTCGTGCTCTTCGGGAGCGGGGGCGTCATTCGCGTACAGCCCGAGCAGTTTCAGCCGTTCTTTTCGAAAGGCGCTGGCGGCTTCCTCGCCGCCACGGGTTTTGTGTTCGTCTCCTATGCCGGCGTCACGAAAATTGCGAGCATCGCCGAAGAGGTGGAGCGGCCAGACCGCAATCTGCCGCTCGGCATTCTCGTGTCGCTGGGACTCATGATTCCCGTATACGTCATTGTCACGTTCGTCGTGGTGGGCGTCACACCGCCCGAGGTGCTCCACTCCAGCCTGACGCCCCTCGCGGACGCCGTCGACCAAATGATTGGGACAGGCGGCAAGATCGGCATCTCGATCATCGCCGTTCTCGCACTGGTCAGCATGGCCAACGCGGGGGTGCTGTCCTCCTCCCGCTTTCCGCTGGCAATGAGCCGCGACCAGCTGGCTCCCGACAGCTTTCGGAAGATTAGCGACCGCTTTCGGACGCCGGGCCGGTCCATTTTGATGACGGGCGGCCTCCTTCTCCTGCTGATTGCGTTTGTCCCGGTCCTCGAATTGGCGAAGCTCGCGAGCGCGTTCAAGATTTTGATCTTCGTCTTCACGAACGTCGCGCTCATCGCGTTTCGGGAGAGTGAAGTCGAGAGCTACGACCCCGCCTTCGAGAGTCCCGGCTATCCGTGGGTGCAGGTGTTTGGCATTGTGGGCAGCGTGCTCATGCTTACGCAGATGGGCTGGGTGCCCATTCTCGGGGCCCTCGGCATTATCGGAGGGGGCATCGCGTGGTACCAGGTGTACGGCCGGGGGCGCACCGAGCGAGAAGGCGTCGCCTTGGAGGCCCTCCGTCGCAACATGCGCGCGCCACTGTTTGTGCGCATGAACGACACCTTTTCGATGGAGCCCGGGGACGTGATGGCGGCGGTCTCGGAGGATGCTTCACCAGAGGAGGAACGCGTCACGCTGTCGATGGGGGCCAACATCGCCCGGCGGTGGAACGGAACGGTGCTGGCGGCCCGCTTCGAGACGGTGCCCGAGCAGATGAGCTTGTCGGACGCGGAAGGGCACATTACGGAGGCCGACCGCAGCTTCGAAGAGCGGGTGCAGGACCTCGAAGCCATGAGCAACGTGCCCACGGAGGCCCACGAGATCGTGTGCCACGACGCGGGACGGGCAGCGCTTCACTTTGCCCGAACCCGAGACGTGCAACTGATGCTGGGGGCCA
>CAZTDC010000246.1:0-5276 GCA_964612165.1 uncultured Salinivenus sp. | reverse complement strand
GTGGAGATGCTTCGCAGCATGACGATGCATCTCGACGAACTGCCCGATCCGGAAGCGATTCCCCCGACTGCTGCCGAGGCCCTGGGGACGAGCACAGCCTCGGAGGCGCGCACGTTGGCCGCTACGGTACGGCGCGTGAGTACCCGTCTCGTGGAGCACTACGAAGGGATCGTCGAATTTGAGGACGTAGACCCGGAGGCCGACGATGCGCTGACGCTCCTCCGTACGCTTGAAGATCAGCTCCAGGCCGCTCCCACTCCGGGCTCTGCCCCCGATGAAGATGCGCTTCCCGCTGAGGTTGGTGACGTTCTGGGCATTCGCACCGTTGAGGACGCCCGCGAGCTGGAGTCACTCATCGCCGACATGTCCGACCAGGTTGAGCGGCTCAACGAGGAGCACGAAAAGCTGGAAGATGCCGGGCTGACGGTTGAGGAGGCGCTTTCCATGATTGAGAACATGGAGGCCCAGCTCGCAGATCTCTACCACAGCATCGGGGAGAAGACGAACGGACAAACCGATGAGGCCTCTGGGCTGTCCGTGTTGGACGACGCCCTTCAATATCGGATCGTGAATCTCACTGACGTGACCCCTGAGGCGGTCGATGACGTGACGGAGGTCGTGCGAATTTTGACCGACCAGGTCGATCAGCTCTTTTCCGAGCGACGAGCACTCGCTGAGGCCGGGCTCGACCCCGACGAGGCCGTGGCGATGATCCAGAGCATGGAGGGACAGCTCGATGACCTGTATCGCGCTCAGGAAGGTGATGAAGAAGATTCGGAGGACGACGAGGACGCCTCTCAGGGCGAGACGAACGGGGCTCAGGACCAGGAAGAGGATGCCGTCGAGCGGCTGGCTGCTATTGAGGATGTACTTGGCATCTCCACGCGCAAGGAGGCCGCCGAGCTGTCCCAGATTGCCCGCGAGATGGAAGAGCAGCTCGGCGTTCTCTACGAGGAGAAAGCGAAGCTGGAAGAGCTTGGGCTGAACAGCATCGACGATGCGGTGGACATGATTGAAAGCATGGAAGAGCAGCTCCTCGAGCTCTACGAAGACAAAGAGGCCCTCCGCGAGGCGCAGATGCAAGACACGGAGCAGCAAAGCACCTTTCAACAGCTGGAGGCCCTCTACGCCGAGCGCGAAAAGATGCAACAGGCTCTCGGCGTTTCGGACGCCGACGACGTCATCGAGCTCGTCGAAAGCCTGAATACTCAGCTGGATGAGCTGTACAAGGGACGTGACGCAGAGGTCGATCCGGAAGAACGGCACGACGTGTTGCTCTGGGAGCCCGCCGGTGAAGAGCCTTCAACCTCAGAGGAGGCAGACTCCGGGGAGACGGTTGGTGAGGAAGACGCTTCCGATGAGGCGGCACCCGATGCGGCAAACGCCGATCTCACGATGAACAGCATGGAGCATCAGCTGGAGTCTCTTTACAGGGAAAAAGAGACGCTTCTACATCACGGCTTTAGCAGCGCGCAGGAAGCCGTCTCGCAGCTCCAAACGCAGCAGAAGCAGATCGACGCCTTGCAGCGCGAGAATCACACCTACGAGCAACGATTCGAGCGACTTCAATCTGAACTCGGGACGGGACGGGTGTCCCACATTGTGGATCTCGTGCGAACCCTCGAATCGGACGCGGACGTTTCCCTTGACGACGTTCTGGAAATCCCGGACGAAGAAACGGAGATCCCTAATTACGGCGTCGACATTGAGGCAGCCTCTCCGTTCGTCGCCGACGACACGCTCGACCAGCTCGATGAGATGGAGGCGTCGGCCCTCGACGACCTCGACGTTGGAGTCGTGCGCCTGAGCGAGGACGGAACGGTCGAATACCTCAACGAAGCAGCCTTTCAGCTTCCGGGGTTGCCCGCCGACGAGGACCAGGCGGCCGTCGTTGGCAGGAACTTTTTCCTCGAACTGGCTCCCAGTACGAAAAACAACCTGTTCTACGGTCGCTTCCAGAAGGGACAGCGGCAGGGAGAAATGGATGCTCGGTTCCCATACACCTTCACCAGTCCCGATGAGGACCCGGAGCCCTTCGATGTACACCTCCACCGCAAGCCGGACGGAGAGGCCACCTGGCTGCTGTACCGGCCGACCTGAGACGCGTCAATGGACACGTTCGCCTGGAAAGCGTTCGGGACGTGCTGCGTCCCGTCCCGGCGCTTGTTAGAATCACGGAGCCCTTTCGATTAGAGCGCCGGATCTCGTGCGTGCGCTGCGCCCTGCCACCTCGTAACGATTGTACGCCATGGCTTCTTCTTCCGACGATTTGCACTCCTTCCTTCAGGGCACCGAACTGACGCCTCGCCCGAAGTCGGACGTTCCGATCCCGGACGACGATGACACGGAGAAGGAGGACGCTCTTTCGTTCGAGGAGGAGGGCATTGGGGAACGACTGCGGCACGCCAGTGAAGACGAGCTCAACGACGCCCCCTTTGGCATCATTCAGCTCGATGACGAGGGCATCGTCGAGTTCTATAATCGCTACGAGTCGGAGCTCAGTGGTGTCTCCCCGTCGGAGGCCGTCGGGCGGAACTTCTTCACCGAGTTGGCCCCGTGCAGCAACAGTCACCTGTTTCAGGGACGATTCAAAGAGGGCGTTCGCAAGGGATACATCGACGAGCGCTTCACCTATACCTTCACGTACAAAATGCGGCCTACCCTGGTCGACGTACGCCTGTACCGGGACGAGGCGGGCCAGAACTGGGTGCTGATCCACAAGCGCTAACGACCGATTTGGAGGAGGGAGACGCAGGGGCTTCTGAGAATAGCATTTCGACAGTCGTCAAGGGCCCAGAGGAGAGGCAGCCTCGGAAAGCGTAAAAGTGGGACTGCGTAGGAGGGACACTCGGAAGCGAATTCGTCGCTCGTTTTGTAAAGAACGGAATCTTGCGTTCGAACGAATACAGGCAGCTTGCGTTAGCAGAAGAGTCCGTATTCTCTCGAACTCCGTCCGTTGTGTAATGCAGTTCATCAATCAGCCCGAGGCCGAAGACGACGAGGAATGGTGGGATCGGTTCAAGGAATTGCTCGACGACCAGAACGACTGGCCCACCCGCTATACGTTCAAGTTTATTGCGCCCGCCGGTCGGCTGGACGAGTTGAAGGCCGTCTTCGGCGACCACACCGTTCGGGTGCGTGAATCGAGCAAAGGCAACTACAAGAGTGTCACCGCTCACCTGCGCATGTCCTCAAGCGAGGAAGTGGTCGACATCTACGAGGAAGCCTCCAGCATCGAAGGCGTCATCTCTCTCTAGCGTCCCACGCTTAACGACGAACCCACAGCGCAAAACCCTCAACGACAGGGGTGTCATGCGAACACTCACGGCGTCCGCTCTTTGCCTCCTCGTCGTCCAGATGGGCTGCTCCCAGGACCTCAGCTGGACGGCCGTCAATCATATGATCGAGGCCGACTACCCGTCGACCCCGTTCATTGCGACCGACTCGCTGGCGGAGCGCCTCTCGGACACGACGGCGACCCGACCGATTTTGCTCGATGCACGTTCTCCCGAGGAGTATGCGGTGAGCCACCTGCCCGACGCTCGCCGCGTAGATCCCGAGGCGAAAGAATTTCCCGCTCTGGACTCCCTCTCGCGGGACACCCCCATCGTCGTCTACTGCTCGGTGGGCTACCGTTCGGCCCGAATTACCAAGCGCCTCCAGGAGGAGGGCTTCCACAACGTCGCCAACCTCGAGGGCTCCATCTTTCGCTGGGCCAACGAGGGCCGTCCCGTCGTTCGCAACGACCGTCCCGTCCGCGCCGTGCACCCCTACGACCAGACGTGGGGCACACTGCTCAACGACACGCTCCACGCGTACGCGAGGTCCGATTCGACGTCCGTCTCTCAGTGACGCGTGTCTTCGCTCAAACGGACGTCACCTCAGAAACAAGTAGCGCAGAAGCAGGCCGAGCTGAAGGAGGACGACCGCACTGAGAAGGACAATCCCGGTCCACCAAAGTATGCGGGTGGCCGAGCTGTTGGGACGCTCCCGGGCAGCAAGCAGAAGGATGCCCACAGTTCCAAGCCCGAGGAGAAACAGTCCATCCACCCAATCGCCGACAACCCCGTTCCACACCGCCGTCCCGACCAAGAGGAGGGCGGACAGCCAGACGATCGGTTTGCGAAGAGCGATTGATAGCGGCGAGTCGTCAGTCATGCCGCTCGGAGAGAACAGCGCACTGATCTGAAGGCCTCCTACGCCGCAATCTCGTCTGGGGTCGTCGGGGCCGGGTCCCACCAGCCCTCAGCCACGAGGCGGGCCACCGTTCGCTTCGGCCACGCCTTGTAGCGAAGCTCAGGCCGGTAGTCGACCATCTGCCCGTTTTCGGTGAGCCACTCGAAGCACACGCAGGTCGAGGTCTCAAAGAGTACCCCGAGCGTGCATCCTTTGCCCTGCAGGCAATACTTGTAGCAGTCCTGACCGGGCCGGTCGCACACCGAAAAATCGACCGGTGCTTCCTTCTTAAACTCTTCCAGGCACATAGGAGATCGAAACGAAAGTGAGTCACTGTTTAGACAGAGTCTAAATAAACCTTCGGACTCCAATCTGCAACTAGGCTCCGTGAAATTTCGGGGGAAACCGGACTATGAGGGGGGATGATTGGCCTCAATTCCGGTCCTGTCAGCGGATTTAGACTGCCTCTAAATTTGTCACGCCGTGGATCCTGGGAAAAAAGGGGGCGTTGGGCAATGTGAAGTTTGTCGATAGACCTACAAATAACTCAGGGAACGGCAGCCATGGCCCACGACATCGAACCCCTTTGCAAAGCGTGCACGCACCTTGATCGCAACCGAGATGGGGAGGCCGTGTGCGAGGCCTTCCCGGAAGGCATTCCCGAAGAAATCTGGCGCAACCAGCACGATCACCACGAGCCGTATCCGGGAGACCGGGGCGTCCGCTTCGAGGCGGAACCGGTCCCCGAGGAACAGGCAGAAGCCGTTGCTTGACAACGCCCTCACATACGAGCAGACATGGGCCGATTCGCCGTCCGGCGGGTCGGCCTTTTCTATGTTTTGGTTTCAGATTTCCCGCTCACCGTTTCAAAGTCCCTTTTGGCTATACAATCGCAGGATTTTGAATTCAGGGCCTGATTGATCCGGCAAAATAGCGGAGACACATCGTTCTTCCGCCTCCGCCCATCGTTGATTACCACGGGCCAACGACGTCACACACCATCCGTCGATTCCCCCCGAACGCGGATCCGCCGAGCGAATAGGCCCGGACGAGAATGACGATAGACACTCTCGTCCACCTGCTCGTTGCCATGCGTACTC
>CAZTDC010000245.1:0-5291 GCA_964612165.1 uncultured Salinivenus sp. | reverse complement strand
CATCCCCGCGCTACTGGGTCACTCCCTGATGGCCTCGGAAAGCTCCCTTGAGTTACTGGGAGCGGGGCAGGTGTGCACACTGCCCCGCCCATGGTGACTGGTTCGACCTTTCAATTCCCAGTTGCAGACACCACAAGCACACAAAGCCGCCTCCACACGCCGCAAGTCCGGCTTGCAATTTGCCTCAGGGCGCCTGGGCCGTCCTGGCAAGGGTATGATCGACCAACTGAACGTACCGATTAACGCCTCCAAGTTTTCCTGTCGAACGAGCGGAAGAGGCCGACCTGTCCATCCGTCTATGCTGAAATGTGTTTGGGAGTTGACGACTGTACCTGTGCCCGCTGGGGGCGGCTAATGGGACTCTTGGCAGAGGGCAAATCCGGTCTCTCATCCAGGAGGCGATGGCCGGGCAAGGACGACCCGAAGCGTGCACTGGGATTGTTGCTGGGCCTGTTCACAGAACTCTTCACCGTTTCGCTGAAGGGAAACGAAGCTGCGTCCGACCTCAGTGCGTAGCCGATCAGACCAACCTCAGCACGCCTCAAATTCACGAGCGGCTTCGGGACTTGTCCCGATGCCTGGTACGCGTGTTGCAGAGATTTTAGAACCGATGGAAGCGGTTCCGATGTTGGCCGATTGGATAGAGGTGCTTCCCTGCCTTCCCTCGGCCGAAAAATCGGAAAAATGACGTGCCGACAGGGGATTAGGTCCCGTCACGCCAATGGATCGAATCGACGGGGCTCATTGGGCCGATTCTAGAACCTCACTGGAATTCGGTTGAGTTCTACTCAGCCTACAAAACGCTTTCACTTTTTCCTACGCGTTTAGAATCTACCCCCCTTCCAACTACAGCATCAGGACGGATCCAAAGATCTGCTCAACAACGCTCGTAGGCTCATGGATCGAACGCTAGCCACTTCCCTCCTTCTGGGACTCTTCGCTCTCGTTCTCGTGATGACGGGGGCTGCGTATCTTCCAGTATCGCTTCCCTCGATGTCATCGGGCAGTGCATCCGTTCACGTGGCTGACATGAACGCCGACGGTGCACCTGACGTGCTTGCCGCCTCGAACAATCCGGCCGAGATCGCTTGGTACCGAAACGGGGATGATGGATTCTCAGACCGGACGGTAATCTTGGAGAATGCGAGCAATATCAAGTCAGCAATCACCGCCGATCTGGATGAGGATGGGGACCCGGATGTCGTTTCGGCTTCGACGTTCACGGGTAAGATTGCCTGGTACGAGAATACAGACGGATACGGGAGTATTTCTGACCAAAAGATTATTGAAACGGATGGTGCCCGGCCGATTTCCCTCTCTGCGTCCGATTTGGACGGGGACGAGGATTCCGACCTTCTCTACGCCTCTAACGGCGACGGCAAAATTGGCTGGTATGAAAACACGGACGGGGCAGGGCGCTTTTCCAATGAAAATGTCATCTCAAACAACGTCCCTGGGGCGCAGGCTGTTTACGCCGCAGACTTGGACGGGGACGGCGATAAAGACGCAATCTCTGCCTCCAGCTCATTCGGCGGGGATAACAGAATTGCATGGTACCGAAATACGGCAGGCGGATTTGCAAGCCAAAACGTCATATCGCAAAACCTGAAAGGGGCGCAGTCGGTGTTTGCGGCCGATTTAGATGGAGACGGCGACCAAGACGTGCTTTCCGCCTCAAAGGATGACGGCAAGATTGCCTGGTACGAAAACACCAGCGGCTACGGCACCTTCTCCGATCAGAAGGTCATTTCGGAGTACGCGACCAACGCCCGTTCCGTCTACGCCACAGACCTCGACGGGGATGGGGACCGGGACGTGTTGGCGGCCTCCGACAAACTCGTGTGGTACAAAAACACGGACGGGCAGGGCACCTTTTCCACCGAAAAGGTCATCCGATCCTCCGGAAAATTCGAAGCAGTTTTTGCTTCCGATCTGGATACGGACGGGGATCCTGACGTCCTCTCTGTTTCCCGAGAAGGGGATTCAGTCGCCTGGTACAGAAACAATATTGAACAGGGGAACGGCTTCAGTAATCCGCAGCCCATCGTCCAACGGCTGGCCAAAAAGTAACCCTCGTGCGTCGGGTGGCTTGCCTCGGATCTGTTATCTCCAAGCGCCTCCCTACCCCCAGTATCTCTCGATCTGAGGTGTGTGTTCAGCAGCATACTACTCCACAAAACGCCCTGCTCCGCCTCTTCGGTCCTGAGCTTCATTCAGGATCTTCCCGAAACGGTTCTGCTTGCCGGACAAAAACGCCGCATCGTGGCGAGCTGGGCTTGCCATGTGCGGCATGACGTGCCAACCGGAGATTCTTGCTGCCAAAACGAGAGAACTCCCCCGTCGATTGGACGTCGAGTGGTTTTCACTCCGGTAGCACACTACCGGCTGAAAGATTGGGCATCTAAAGACGGTCGTTTTGGCTCAGTGCCTTCGTCCCTACGATCGGGCCAAAAACCGGCTGCGCGGAAATACAGGACCAGCTTTTTCGTCGTGCAGAGAGGATCGGTGTAAGGATTGGAGGCGAAATAGGGGGTGACATTCTGCCTGATGGCCACTCCCTAGGCTTCAAAGGACCTTCCTTCGTCGCCGGTATTCTTGAGGTCTCCTCCTCTGTGGCTCAAGACGATCCCTCCTTCGATCGTCCATCGCTCAGAATGATCGTCGCTAACGGTGCTTTTGTGGATCTGCGGAAGGAGGCGTCGTCCTTCTTTGTCCCGCTTGCCCGCTGTTGGTGACGGAGCCCCTCCCCGTCCCTCTATATCATCCGTTCACCGATGAACCAGGCGCACAGATCCACGGCAATCACCTGGAATCCGGTTGTGAGAGTACCACATCCGCATCTGACCTCTGAGCCTGTGAGGGGCCTCTCTTCTTATCTCTCCCTGAACTTTTCCACGTGGCGAAACGGCTTCAGTCTGTGACGAAGAGAAATGAAACAACTGCCGCAACTTTGGGAAGATGGGAGCATTTTCCTGGAAGATTAGATTATTGATTGAAGAAAAGCGCTTTCTATAATGGGATTGGCAGATTTAGGGAGACAGAAGCGACGAACCGTGTGCCTCAGAATTTTGAAAGCGTTTACAGAGACGTTCGTGGAAGCGCTTCAAAAACGGAGTCGCATCCGTCAGCATGACTGTCCTGTCTTCCGTTCCTGGATGCTCTCGCCGACACCACACCTTGTGACGCCTTTTAGGTGCACGAGCCGAGCATTGGGGCGTGCCAACGGCACGGCGCGGAGGAGCTTACAACGTTCTGGATGACGTGGCGCTCCTTGATCTGAAACGTACTTGGCGGCGAGCAGGGAATAATCTCCGACCCTTCCTCCGAGCGAAGCGGGAAGGCCCCGACTCCTTGGCCCTTCCCTCCTCGATCAAATTCGACAGACACTCTCACAACGAAGAGATTTACCATGCGTACTTTTAAACACTCACGCATAACATCTCACTGGATGATTGCTCTGGTGGTGCTGTGTGTCGCGGGACTCGGCTTTCAGCCGCTCGCTCCCGTCCAAGCCCAGGACTGGCCAGATGAGCCGAATTATCCGGACATAACGAAGAAAGAGGCCCGGAACTACGCCCAAGAAGAGTATGGGCCGCTCAACGACCGCGAGAAAGCGGCCGTGAAGTGGGCCATGAAATTTCAGCCATCGGTCCTCACCCTAAAAGAGCAGATCGACGAGCTAATCTGGTTTGCCCACAACGCCGAGGACCTTCGAGGCACCGAGGTGTCTTCCGTGGCCGAGACCATCAAGACCCATAAGTGGGAATCAGAAACCCTGGCAGACGCTTTCTCGGAAATTACGGGCATCGACGTCAGCCATAACATCATCGGGGAAGGCAGTCTCGTCGAGAAGCTGCAAACTCAGCTCGCGTCCGGTCGGAATATTTACGACATCTACGTCAACGACGCCGACCTCATCGGGATGCATCTCCGCATCAGCAGCCTCGTCAACCTGAGCGACTATATGAACGGCGCGGGTAGCGAGTATACGAACCCGACCCTCGATATGGACGACTGGATGAACCTGGAGTTTGGTCAGGACTATGAGGGTAACCAGCTTCAGCTCCCGGATCAGCAGTTTGCGAACCTCTATTGGTTCCGCTACGACTGGTTTACCGACCCGGATCTCAAGCAGCAGTTCAAGAACGAGTACGGGTATGAACTGGGTGTGCCCCGGAACTGGGCCGCCTACGAAGATATCGCGGAGTTCTTCACGGAGTCGGTGTCCCCTCAGGACGTGGGGGCCGATGCCGATGGGATTTACGGTCACATGGACTACGGCAAGAAGAGCCCCTCGCTCGGCTGGCGCTTCACCGACGCCTGGCTTTCGATTGCCGGCGTGGGCGACAAAGGCCTTCCCAACGGCAAGCCGGTCGATGAATGGGGCATTCGCGTTGAGGACCGCATTCCTGTCGGCTCCACGGTCGATCGGGGCGGTGCGACGAACGGTCCCGCTGCGTACTATGCCACCCGTAAGTACATCAACTGGATGGAGAATTACGCGCCGCCGTTTGCCACCTCGATGCGCTGGTCCGAAGCCGGCCCGGTGCCTTCACGTGGCAACGTTGCGCAGCGTGCCTTTCAGTACATTACCTTCCTCTCGGCAGAAGAGTTTACGGACCCGGAGTCTGCAGTCACCGACGACGAGGGCAACCCGAAGTGGCGCATGGCGCCAACGCCGCACGGCCGCTACTGGGATGAAGGCATGAAGGTCGGATATCAGGACGCCGGCAGCTGGAGCATTCCCACGCAGACGACCGGCGATACCCGCCACGCGGCCTGGATGTGGGCGCAGTTTGCCTCCTCTAAGACCGTGTCTCTCAACAAGTTCAACGTTGGGAAAACGCCGGTTCGCTCCTCAACGGTCAATTCCGAGTATTGGCAGAAGCACGAAGGCAAGCTCGGGGGTCTGATTACGTTCTATACGTCCCCCGTCGAAGACCAGTGGACGGATACGGGAACGAACGTGCCCCACTATCCCCTCCTCGCGGAGCAGTGGTGGAAGCAGGTTGCTCAGGCCGTTACCGGGGAGAAAACCGTGAAGCAGGCCATGGACGACCTCGCCCGAATCCAGAACGACCTGATGGGTCGACTCCGTCTGGAGAACTACTCGCCGGAGCTCAATGAAAAGCGTTCCCGCGAGTATTGGCTCAATAAGGATGGGGCTCCGAAGGCCAAACGGTCTCCGGAGGACCCGGTCACGGTTCCGTACGACGAACTGATCAAGCAGTGGGAGCAAGGATCCGAAGAAGCGATGGGTGGTGAGGAGTAACTTCTCTCCCCCTTTCCCC
>CAZTDC010000244.1:0-5303 GCA_964612165.1 uncultured Salinivenus sp. | reverse complement strand
GCCAAGGGGCGCCAGAAGCACGACAAGCGGCAGGCCATTAAGGAGCGGGAGGAGAAACGCCGCATGGAGCAGACGAAGCGGAAGTACAACCTATGATTTGTTCAGGATTGGGGCATTAAGGGCTGAGCGTTGGGGGGGACCAAGGAAAATGTCTTTGGAAATCATTGATTGAGAAGCACTTGGAGAATTGAAACGGATATGGCTTTTCCACCGGTTGATGATCAGATGGAGGTTCTCCGCCGCGGAGTGGAGGAACTGGTTCCCGAAGAGGACCTGGCGGAGAAAGTGGAGCGCTCGCGCGAGACGGAAACCCCGCTCATCGCGAAGCTCGGATGCGATCCCAGTCGGCCGGATTTGCATCTTGGCCACACGGTCGTGCTTCGCAAGCTCCGACAGTTTCAGGACCTGGGCCACCGGGCGATACTCATCGTTGGGGACTTTACCGGGATGATTGGCGACCCGTCGGGCCGGTCCAAGACGCGGCCGCAGCTCACGCTCGAAGAGACGCGCGAGCACGGCCAGACCTACTACGAGCAGGCCACCCGCATTCTGGATCCGGAAAAGACCGAGATTCTCTACAACTCGGAGTGGCTCGACGAGATGACGTTCAGCGACGTCATTGAGCTGGCCGCGCAGCAGACCGTGGCGCAGATGCTGGAGCGGGAAGATTTTAAGAAGCGTTACGAGGCGGAGAAGCCCATCAGCCTCCACGAGTTTCTGTATCCGCTTGCGCAGGCTCAGGACTCGGTCCACATCGGGGCCGACGTAGAGCTTGGTGGCACCGATCAGCGCTTCAACCTCCTGCTCGGTCGTCGTCTCCAGGAAGCGCACGGACAGGACCCGCAGGTGTGCATGATGATGCCGCTGCTGGAGGGGACGGACGGCACCGAAAAGATGTCGAAGTCGCTCGACAACGCCATCGGCATCACCGAGGCGCCGGAGGACATGTACGGAAAGGCCATGTCGGTGCCCGACGACCTTATTTACCGCTACACGGAACTCGTGACCGACGTGCCAACGGATGCGCTCGAGGAGGTCAAGGACTTTGCCGAGGCCAACCCCCGGGAAGCAAAGGCCCAACTTGCCCACCGCATCGTGGAGATGTACCACGGAGCGGAGGCGGCCGATGCCGCCCAGGAGCACTTCGAGCAGACGGTCGTGGAGGGAGGGACGCCCGATGACGTGCCCGAATTCACGCCGGATGCGGAACCGGGACAAGAGGTGGGCCTGTTGAATCTCATGCGGGAGGCCGACCTCACCGACTCGAACAGCGAGGGCCGCCGCCTCATCGAACAGGGAGCCGTGTCGATCGACGGAGACGAGGTCACCGATACGGGGCTTTACATCGACGTCTCTTCAGAGGCGCCCTTTCTGTTGAAGGTGGGCAAGCGGCGGTATGCTCGGGTGGTGTGGAATGGTCAGGGAGAGTAGTGCGGCCATCGCGTCTTTTCCCGATAAGGACTGACAGCAGCGCTTCTGCTATTCGGTCCAGGGGGGCTGCCAAATCTCACTTCACGACGCTGATCTGCGCAGTCCGCGCACCGGAAGCGCCCCGGATCCGGACGAAGTACATGCCACTGGCCAGCGACGACACATCCACCGAAACGGTTTTGCGCCGGAAGGGGAGCACGTCCTCGTTTAGCAATACCCGAAGCCGTCGTCCGAGCGCGTCGTAGAGGGTGGCACGGATGTTCTGATTCTTCTGGGTCACAAACTGCAGCCGGGTCTCACTTCGCGTCGGGTTTGGGGCAGGAGGGGACGTAACCCGGAGGTTTGAGACCGGGGTCACGTCCCGAGTCGTTGTGACCAGAGGGGATGAGTTTCGCGCTCGGTCTCGAGCCACGAGCGCAAAATAGTAGCTGGTGTCCTCCTCAACGCTTACGGTGGCGGTTTGCGTCGTGCCCGAGGATTTCGGGGATGGCACATTGGATACTGACCGTGCCTGCCGGAATTCGGCTCGCGTCCGAATAGGGGTATCCACCTGATAGCGGAGGAGGTACTCGTTGGCCGTCCCCTGCGCGCTGTCGTTACCAGGAGCCGTCCAGATGAGGGTGACGGAATCAGGGGTTACTGATTGAACGCCGAAGTCACTGATTGGCCCGGGAGGAATGGTATCACGGACGAACGGCCGTCCCCCGATCGTTTCGGCGTCGCTATTTGTTGGGGCGAGCACATCCGAAACCGTGCGATCCTGATAGTCGCCACTCTCAAACCCCGAGGCAAGGCGTCCGTACCAGTCCGGTTCGTTGTTGTCCTCGGCGTCCCCGTCGCCCCCACAGCCTGCCCGCCCGCCCGAGAGGACACCAACGACACGCTGGTTGCTGTTGAAGACCGGCGACCCAGAAGAGCCCACTTCCGTCGTGCCGAGTTCCCAGTTACCGATTCGGAGGTGCGTGTCGCCTTGGGACCGCTGCCCAAACCCAGCGATGGTGGACTCGTCGCGGTCGAAGCTAATGCGCTTTCCGTGCCCCCGGGGATGATGAATCGTCACGGCTTCCTCGGTGGTCCGGTCCTGGCGGTTCCAGCCGTTGAAGAACAGGTCATAGCTTGCGGAAAGTGAGTCGTCAATTTCCACGAGCGTCAGGTCGGGTTTTCCCTGGATGCGACCCGTATCGTGGATGTTGCCGTACCGGGCGACGAGGGTCGCTCCACTCGAGGTCTGGTCCAGTGGAGCGTCGGTGCGTTCTCCGTTTTCGGTCGTGCCGCGAGAGCGGCAGGTCTCATTCTGGTAGTTCCAATACACCACCATGGTCTGGGCCACCTCGGGGGAGTCGACACAGTGTTCGGCCGTTAAGAAATGCGGTGTGTTGGTGTTTTCGGTGGTGTTGATCAGAGAACCAGTGCAGAAGAAAGTTCGATCGCCCGATTTGAAAGAATAGCGACCTACCGAACGGACCTGATCGCGCCAGGGATCCGCCTCATCGCAGGCCACGTCGACGTTGCAGGTTCCCGCCTTCGAGAGACCCTCGTTCTCACGAGAGGGCGTCATGGGCCGGTAGCCGTGGACGACCTCCCCGATCGTGAGACCGATGTCTTGGCGCTGGGACGCAGGAACGGTCAGTTCGACGACGATCACTTCTTCCTGTACGAGCGGCGTCCAGTGCTGGCCCGCGGTGGCGTCGGCGGCGGTGTATGGGCCATGGACGACGCGTCCTGCGGGATCGGACAGGAAGAGCGTCGCCCCGTCGGGCAACTGGAATTGCGTAAAGCCGATGCTCAGCGAGAGGGCGTCCCGCGACTGGATGCGCAGCCGCCAGAGCCTCTTTCCGGAGGGAAGCTCTTCCCAGGTGCCGTGCCGGTCGGGACGAAGCTGGGTGTCGATCACGGTCCCGTATCGATAGGGGCCAATCTCATCGGCCTGCTCCCGGTCTTCTGCACGGAGCGCCTCCGTGTTCACCGACGGCAGCGTCTGTTGCGGGACGGCCTCCGTGGCCTGGACGGCCGATTGATGCTGCTGGGAGGGCAGACGCGGGCGCTCCTGAGCCGATACGGTTTGGAGGACTCCGGTCCAGCCCAGCGTACAAAGAAGGAGACCGGCGAGAAGACGAGAACGAGTCATTTCTGCGGGTCGTGGCGAGAATACGGCGATTATTCGGCGTTCGAGCGCTGTTGAACGCGGTCGTCCATGTCGGCCACCGTGTCGGTAAGCTCCTCCTTGTACTGCATCATCCGGTCCCGAAGATCCGGCCGTCCGGTGCCGAGGATCTGCACGGCCAGGAGGGCGGCATTGTCGGCGGCGTTGATGGCGACGGAGCCCACGGGAACGCCGCCCGGCATTTGCACGATGGAGAGGAGGGAGTCGACGCCGTTGAGTTTGCTCGTCTTGACGGGTACCCCGATGACGGGAAGGGGCGTGCTGGCGGCGAGCATCCCGGGAAGATGGGCTGCACCGCCTGCCCCGGCAATAATGACCTCTACGCCGCGTTCGTGGGCCGATTCGGCGTACTCCTTCATAACCCCCGGCGTACGGTGGGCCGAGAGTACGCGCATCTCGTAGGGCACGTCAAACTCGTCGAGCACGTCGGCGGCGGCCTGCATCACTGGAAGGTCGGAGTCGCTGCCCATGGCGATGCCGACGGGTGGAGCGGGGGAATCTGACATACGTGCGAGTGGGATTGTGCGGTAAACAGAAGAGTACGTAAGGGAGGAGGTTACAGCTGGATCGCCTCGGCGGCGCGTTCGGCGCGCTGGCGCGCATCGGTGCGGCTGGGGCCGAGGGCCGTCACGTGTCCCATCTTGCGCCCCGGGCGCACGTCCGGTTTGCCGTAGACGTGGACGTGGGCGCCGGATACCTTGAGGGCACCGGGAAGGCCGGTGGCATCAGGGGGGGAGCCGTCACGCTGGCCCAGCACGTTCACCATCACGGCCGCGGATTGGCGGAGCGACGGCTCACCTAACGGCCAGTCCAGAATGGCGCGGATGTGGTTCTCGAACTGGGAGGTGTGGCTGCCCTCGATGGAGTAGTGCCCGGTGTTGTGGGGGCGGGGGGCAAGCTCATTGATCAGGACGCGGCCATCAGGCATTTCGAAGAGCTCCACGGCGACAAGGCCCACGCCCTCCACCACGTCGACCGCTTGTTGGGCGATGGATCGCGCCTTCTCGGCCACGTTCCTCCTCACGTCAGCGGGCACCTCCACGGCATGACACCGGTGGTCGCGCTGTTCGGTGTAGGCGACGGGGTAGACCACCTGCTCGCCCCCCGGCCGCCGCGCCACCTGCACGGCAAGCTCGCGCGTGAAGTCCGCAAACGTTTCGACCATGAGGCCATCGTCCGCCGCAAGGTCAGACCACGCCTCACGCAGTTCGTCGGCCGAGTGGACGGTGGCGTTGCCGTAGCCGTCGTACGCGCCCCGGTACTGCTTGAGAACGACCGGATAGCCGAACACCTCGGCCGTCTCGACCGCTTCGTCGACGGTCTCACAGTTCTCGAATTCCGGCACCGGACACCCGGCGTCAGCAAGACGGGTTTTCTGCACCCCTTTGTCCTTGATGAGGCGGAGTGTCTTCGGCGAGGGGCGCACGCTCGTATCCTCGACAGCGGCCGCGGCCTCTTCGGCGGGTGCCCACTCGCTCTCGACCGTGATCACGTCGCAGTCCGCGGCGAAGTCGCGCAGCACGTCCGGATCGGTCCAGTCGCCGGCCTGGGCGCCAGAATAGGCCTGCATCGGACCGGCGTCTTTCGGCGACAGCAGGCGTACGTCGACGCTCATGCGCACGGCCTCGGCGGCCATCATCTTGCCGAGTTGTCCCCCGCCGAGGATGCCGACGGTGGGGAATTCCTGAATGTCCGGGGCGGTCATCGA
>CAZTDC010000243.1:0-5324 GCA_964612165.1 uncultured Salinivenus sp. | reverse complement strand
ACCGCTTTAGGAGCGGCTTATCTCGCGGGTCTCGCAGTAAACTTCTGGGATGACCAGGATGAGATCCGCGATCAATGGGAGTTGGACAAAAAGTTTACCCCGTCTATGTCTTCAAATCGCGCAGCCGAGCTCCGAGAGGGATGGTCGAAAGCCGTCGATCGGGCTCGTGCGTGGGAATCTCCCGATTCCAGTGAGGCCGGTACGTCCGGGATTGAGAACGGTGAATCTGAAACGGAAGAGCCGGTTCACTCGTGACCGCCCTCCAGTCTTCAATTGCTTTCGATCTTGCCCCCGCCTCCCATTGGGACTCGTTCTCCCGAGCAGATGCTGAGTATACCCCCTTCCGGTGTGCTCCATTGCGGGGTTTCGTCTAACGAATCGTGAACACAATTCTTTATGGGTATTCGTGTCGAAGATCTTCACAAGTCGTTCGGCACCGAGAAGGTGCTCGACGGCGTGAATCTGGAAATTCCAGACCGGAGCTTTTTCAGCGTGGTCGCCCCCACAGGCGCCGGCAAAACGACGCTTCTCCGCATTCTCGCGGGGATCGAGCAGCCCAACTCGGGGACTGTCTACTACGACGGGGACGACATGACGGATGTGGCCGTCCAGGAGCGTAGTATTGGGATGGTGTATCAGGAGTTCATCAATTACCCGTCCCTCACCGTCTGGGAAAATCTGGCCTCGCCCCTCCAGGTGAGCGACGAAAACTACAGCCAGGAGGAAATTGAGCGGCGGGTACAGGAAACCGCCGAAATGCTCCAGATCGACCACATTCAAAATAACCTCCCCTAGGAAGTTAGCGGGGGGGAAGCCCAGCGCACGGCCATTTCCCGGGCGCTGATCAACGAGCCCGACTACCTCTTCATGGACGAACCGCTCGCCAACCTCGACTACAAGCTCCGTGAGGGGCTGCGATCCGACTTTGAACGTCTCTTTTCGGAACAGGAAACGACGGTTGTCTACGCGACCCCGCAAGCGGGCGACGCGCTCGCCATGTCCACCCACATTGGCTTCCTCCATGGGGGAAACATCATCCAGGACGCCCCGCGCGACGAGATGTACTTCCGCCCGAAGTACCTTCCGGTGGCCGAGTTTTTGGGCGAGCCGCCCATGAACGTGCTCCCCGTTACCTTCAGAGAGGATAGCACCGATCGATACTTCGAACTGGACGACGGCACCCAACTGAAGGCCGGCTCACTTTCGTCCCTCTCCCCTGGACAGGAGTACCTCCTCGGCTTTCGTCCTCAAGACATGACCCTCACGGAGAACGGCACGGGTACCACCATCCATCCCGAGCTCTCCTTCGTCGAGACGGTGGGGTCTACCAGCACGCTCCACATGGACTTTCAGGGGAAAGAGATCTACGCATTGAATGAGGACCCGGTGCGCATCGAAACGGGATCCAGTATCCCCTTTGCCCTGGACCCCGAGAAATTCTACGTCTACGACTCAGAATCCGGGGACCTCATTGCGGCGGGCGACAAGATTCCTTCTTTCTCATAAAGCAATCCTCCGTTAGATGGCTGAAATCGAGGTTCGTGACATACGACACGTCTACGACCAGGGCACGGAAGACGAAACGGTGGCCATCGACCGCGTAAACCTCACCCTGGAAGACGGAACCGCAAGTGCTCTTCTCGGGCCCTCCGGCTGTGGAAAGACGACGTTGCTCCAAATTATCTCTGGTCTTCTCACGCCGACGGAGGGCAGTATCCTGATCGACGGGGAAGATGTCACTGATCTTCCGCCGGCCGAGCGCGACGTCGCACAGGTGTTTCAGTTTCCGGTCATCTACGATTCGATGACGGTCTATGGCAACCTTGCCTTCCCCTTGCGGAATGGGGGCGTGCCGGAATCGGAAGTGGAAGACCGGGTTGCCCGGGTCGCCGAGCTGCTCGAGCTCACGGATATCCTCCAGGACAACCCGACCAACTTTGGGCCGGAGATGAACCAGCTGATCGCACTCGGCCGGGGCATCATTCGATCCGACACCTCCGCCATCCTCTTCGACGAACCCATGACGGACGTGGAGCCCTCCCGAAAGCTCACGATCCGTCGTCGGGTGAAGGAGGCACAGCAAGAATTCGACATCACGGCGCTCTATGTGACGCACGACCAACACGAAGCACTGACGTTCGCCGAGCGCGTGGCCATCATGAAAGACGGGAGCCTCGTCCAGTACGACACGGGCGAGAATCTCTACCAGAACCCAACCAACACCTTCATCGGGCACTTTATTGGCAGTCCCGGGATGAACTTGTTTGACTGTAATCTCGGAGATGAACAGGGCATCCCTCACGCCCTACTCGGAGATCACCCGGTGGCTCTGCCCGAGGACATCCATTCGAAGGTAGACCCGGATTGGACCGATTGCCAGCTCGGGATTCGACCGAGTTCCGTCCTCGTTCAGGTGGCCGAGCCGGAGGAGAAGTCCGGATTTATCCCCTCTCAGGTAGACAAAGTAGAAATGCTCGGCGGATTTCAGATCATAACCGCAACGCCCGACGGTACCGAGATTGAGGTGAAGGCACGGGTGGCTCACGATTATGCGATTGATGAAGACGCGCCTCTTTGGTTGAAATTCCCTGGCGAAAAGGTCCAGTTCTTTCACCACGAAGAGGCCGTCCACGCCGAATAGGGCGCGCGGCGTCACTGGTGACCCTCGTCCCCCTATTCCCGTTCCTTTGTTCAGGAGAACGATTTGATTGACCGATGAAACAACGTCCCTGGCTCTTTTTGCTGCCGGCGCTGCTCCTCGTTTCGATCAGCGCCTTCATCCCGCTCATCACGGTGATGAACTACTCGCAGCTCTCGCTCCTCCCCGGTTCGGCCCCCTATTACGTCGGACTGGAGAACTTCATGAAGATACTCCAGGACCCCGCCTTCACGGGGGCCCTCTGGCGCCAGTGCATTTTTAGCGGACTGGTGTTGATTACCGAGATCCCGCTCGGATTGGCGCTCGCCCTCTGTATGCCGACCGAAGGGAAGGGCGTGGGCGTGAGTCTGGTTCTTCTCGGCATTCCCCTCCTCATCCCCTGGAACGTGGTGGGTATCATCTGGCGCGTGTTCACGCGAACAGACATCGGGGTCTTGCCGGAGGTCTTTGAATGGGTTGGGTACTCTTACAACCTCAGCAACTCTACGAGCGACGCCTGGTGGACGGTGCTGGCGATGGACATCTGGCACTGGACCCCCCTGGTGGTGCTCATCTGCTACGCGGGGATTCAGGCCATCCCCGAGGAATACTACATGGCTGCCAAGATTGACCGCGCCTCCCCCTGGAAAACGTTCCGGTACGTCACGCTCCCGAACCTTCGAGGGGTCCTCATCATCGCCGTCCTGCTGCGGCTGATGGACTCCTTCAAAATCTATGCGGAGCCCTTCGTGCTCACCGGTGGGGGGCCGGGAAACTCAACGACCTTCCTGAGCACGTATGCCTCACGAATGGCGATTGGAGGATTCCAAATGGGCAGGGGCTCAGCCACGTCCCTGATCTACTTCTTCATTGTGATCCTCCTCTCCTTCGTGCTTTACATAATTATGCTGAATCTCGGACAAGGTGCTGGTGCTGACTCATGAAACGACAGTATTACTTAGTCCTGTTTTTGGTATTGCTCGCAATACCAATATACTGGATGATCAACATGTCCTTTAAGCCGAACTCTGAGATCCTCCAGCAGCTGACCCTCTATCCACACGAGTTTACGCTGCAAAATTACGAGGCCATCCTGAGCGATGAGTTCTGGCGGCAGGGCTACATTAACTCTATTAGCATGTCGATGATGAACGTGGTCATTGTGACCATTGCGGCCGTCCCCGCGGCCTACGCGTTCTCGCGGTGGAACTTTCGAGGCGACAAGCACCTGTTCTTTTGGTTCTTGACCAACCGCATGGCGCCACCGGCCGCGTTCATGGTGCCGTTCTTCATCCTGTACTCCAACCTCAACCTCATCGACACCTACTGGGCCGTCGCGCTGGCGCATTGCCTGTTTAATCTTCCCCTGGCCATCTGGATTCTTGAGGGGTTCATGTCCGGGATTCCGAAGGAGATCGACGAAATGGCCTTCATCGACGGGCATAGCTTCCCGAGCTTTTTCTGGAAGATCTTCCTTCCTCTGATCACACCCGGGCTCGGCGTGACCGCCTTCTTCACCTTTATGTTTTCCTGGGTGGAGCTGCTACTGGCCCGCACGCTGACGAACGAGGCCGCACAGCCCATTACCGTCACCCTCACCCGGAGCCTCGGAGCGGGTGGCTGGGACTGGGGCGTCCTCGCTGCCGCCGGTGTCATCTGCATGATTCCGGGCGCGATCATCGTGTACCTCGTCCGCGACCTGTTGGCCACTGGCTTCTCAATGGGCCGCGTGTAGGGCGGATCGACTCCATTCCCCCCGATCAGTCTGGTCGCCAGATCAGTTCCCCGGGCTCTGACTCAGAGGGCCCGGGGCCGATTCACTCGCCTTGCCTTGCTTCCGTGTAACGGACTGACTTTGCCACAACGACCTCCCAAACTGCCATGATGATCAAGCTGCCCCCCCAGTGGATGAACTGGGTGGTTCCGACCCTGTTGTTCGTAGGTGGCATCCTCTTGATGCTGATCGTCCTGTCCATCTGGGATGCTAAAGACCCTGGATGGGCGCGAAAGGGCATCCTCCCTATTGAAACCACCCGTGGAGACCGGGTCTTCATGAGCATTCTTACGACGGGGCTCATCTTTTGCCTCTGGCTGTACTTTATCGGCACGGCGAATGTCTGGGGCGTTCTGGTCGTGGGCGCAGTCGCAACGGTGGGGATTATGAATTTCTTCTGACCCCCTCCGCGCTTGCCGCTTGAGTACTTCGCGTCTCTCAAATACAGGAAAATTTGGGGCTTCTTCGTTGCTCCAAGACGACTGGAAGACCCACGATTGACTCCGAACCATTCCAACCGCCCATTGAGACCCGTCCTGGCGTCTGATCGGCTTGGTTTCGATCTTCGGAATCAAGTTCTGAGCGACGATGTGCCGTGTCTGTTGGGGATTGCCTCCAATGAGCATCTTTCAGAGAACCGCCGGAACTTAAAGTCGAGGGGTCGTGATCAATTTCCGTTTCCCGTCTATCCCACAATCGATTCGCACACGGATAGCCCTACACTCCGTTCTCGGTAGTACTGACCCGACATCCGCTCCTGAGTAAAGATCCCCTGGCCGCCCGACCGGTGCTTTTTTTGTCCTCTTATGTTCTCGTTAGGACGGGCCGACCCTCGAAACCGGTCGATCTACAAGATTCATCCCCGCGCTACTGGGTCACTCCCTGATGGCCTCGGAAAGCTCCCTTGAGTTA
>CAZTDC010000242.1:0-5326 GCA_964612165.1 uncultured Salinivenus sp. | reverse complement strand
TGCACGTCGCTGATCTGGATGTCTTTCGTGACCGACTTGCACATGTCGTAGATGGTGAGGGCGGCCGTCGACACGGCGGTCAACGCCTCCATCTCCACGCCCGTCACGCCAAGCGACTTCGTGAAGGCCCGGATGTCAATGGCTTCCTTCTCCTCGTTAAAGGTGAAATCGACCTCCACGCCGTTGATCATCACGTCGTGGCAGAGGGGAATGAGGTCGCTCGTCTGCTTGGCGCCCATGATGCCGGCGATCTGGGCCGTCGTGAGCACGTCGCCCTTGCTGATGTCGTGATCGCGCACGCGCTGGAAGGCCTCCTCGCCCAGGTGGACGCGGCCAAACGCGACGGCCGTGCGTACCGAGTCGGCCTTCTGGGAGTCGTCGAGCATCCGAACGTCGCCTTCGTGGTCGACGGAGGTAAGCGTAGAGGAGTCTGGCATGGGTCAAGAACAGAACGTTGGAAGACAGTTTCATGAGCAGGCCGCCCCGTTCGATCTATCTGAGGACCGGCAGCCGCACCGTCCCTTCGAATCGGAAGGGGGGATGTTGGTTTCGATGGCTCGTCCGGTGAAAGCGACAGTTGCTGCATCGTTTCGCCCACACGAACGAAGGTCACCGGAGTACACCAGAACTCCTTCAAGGATCGGGCCAAGCTGTTGCTGTGTACACCGGCGCCCCGTCCAAATACGTCGCGAGGACCGTCGTATCGAGCAGGGTGTCGGCGTCACACGTCATAATATCCTGTGAGAGCACGACCCAGTCGGCCTGCTTGCCGGGCGTGATGGAGCCCACCTTGTGCTCCTGAAAGCCCGCAACGGCGCCGGCGAGCGTGTAGGCCTGTAATGCCACTGCGCGAGAGAGCCGCTCCGACGAGCGCCAGCCGTCCTCGGGGTGCCCCTCGGTGTCCTGTCGCGTAACCGCGGCGTGAAAGCCCTCCAGCGGATCGATGGGCTCGACGGGCGCGTCGGAGCCGAACGCGAGATGGGCGCCAGTTGCCTGCAGACTCTTCCAGGCATAAGCCCCGCCGAGACGATCAGGACCCAGCCGATCCGCCACCCACGCCTTGTCGCTCGTTGCGAAGAGCGGCTGCACAGACGCGATAACGTCCAGTTCACCGAAGCGAGTCAGGTCGTCCGGATGCAGAATCTGAGCGTGTTCGATGCGCGGACGGCGAACCGGCGCGTCGCACGCCTCCATCGCGGCCTCGTAGGCGTCCAGCACGAGCCGATTGGCCCGGTCGCCGATGGCGTGCGTGTTCACCTGTAACCCGCACGCCACGGCGGCCTGCACATTTTCCCGGAACGTCGATTCGTCCTGGAGAAGAAAGCCCCGGTTTCCCGGATCGTCGGCGTAGTCGTCGAGCAGCGCGGCCCCGCGGCTGCCCAGCGCCCCGTCGGCGAAAAACTTGACCGATTCCACCTGCAGCCGGCCCGAGTCGTGGTGGAGCGGGCCGTTCTCGCAGAAGTAGTCGAACGTCTCGCCGCGCCCATCGATCATTGCGTAGAGGCGGAGCGGGAAGGCATCGTCGTCGATAAAGCGTTCGAAACGATGAATCTGGGAGAGCGGGACCCCGGCGTCGTGGAGGCTCGTGATGCCGTGGCGGGCCGTGTGGTCGAGCGCCGTTCGGAGCGCCTCGTTGCGTCGCTCGTCGCCCGGTGGCGGCATCTGATCCGTAACAAGCGCCATCGCTTCGTCGATGAGGACGCCGGTCGGATTGTCCTGATCGTCTCGAGAAATGTGTCCGCCGTCGGGATTGCTCATCTCGCGGAGGCGGTCGAGCTCCACGGTTGCCTCCAGGGCCGCCGTGTTGGCCCAGCCCGCGTGCACGTCCGTTCGGGTGAGCCACACCGGTCGGTCGGGGAACGCCGCGTCGAGGAGAGAGCGGGATGGGCGGGTGGGAGGCGACCAGTCGGTCTCGTCCCAGCCGTGCCCACGCAACCAGGCTCCGTCCGGCAGATCGTGGCGCTCCGCGAATGCCCGCAGCTGCTCGACTACTCCCTCCGCCGACTGCGCATTTGCAAGGTCGGCCCGCGTCAGCGAAAGGCCCAGCTCCAGCAGGTGGGCGTGGGCGTCGATGAAGCCCGGCACGACGGTGCGGCCCTCGGCGTTGATCCGACGCGCCGTTGGGTGGGCCTCCAGCACCGCGTCGTCGGAGCCGACGGCCTGAAACCGCCCATTGCGCACGGCGAACGCGGTCGCAGTGGGGCGATCCGGGTCCACGGTATGGACCCGCGCGTTGTGAAGGACGAGGGCGGCGGAGGAAGACATGGGGCTAGGCACGAATAGCCAATCAGATCTCACAAAAGAACAGTAGGCTCGCATTGTACTGTCCTCCCGGCGGACCTCGTGCTTGTGGCCATCGGCGAAGGGCGCGACGCGGCCCGCCAGATTGACCGCTACCTCACCGGCGAGTCCCACCTCCTCGCCAGCCTGCAGACGCAGAATCTGCCGCTTGCACGCGGGTAGGTATGAATGGACGTATGGATGGGGGAACGTCCACACTTCCAGGCTTCAGTCGTTGGCCCGGCGTTCCACCCAGAGGGTCACAGGGCCGTCGTTCGTGAGATGCACGTCCATCATCGCGCCGAACTCCCCCGTTGGCACAGTGCGCCCCAGATGTTGCTCCAGCTTCTCCACGAAATGCTCGTAGAGCCGGTCGGCGTGGTCGGGCGGCGCAGCTTCGTCGAAAGAGGGGCGATGGCCGCGGCTCACGTCGCCGTAGAGGGTGAACTGGGGCACGACGAGGGCATCGCCGCCGGTGTCGAGGAGCGACTCGTCCATTTTGCCGTCGGCGTCGGGGAAGACGCGCAGGTTCGCGCACTTGTTGGCGCACCACTCACTTTCCACTTCGGTGTCGTCCTCGTGGACGCCCAAAAGAATAAGGAGGCCGTCGTCGATTGACCCGACCGGGTCCCCGTCGATCTCGACCGAGGCCTCGGAGACGCGTTGGACCAGAGCAACCATAGCGAATATGGGGTTCGGAATTGGGAATGTGGAACTGGAATCGTCGATTGTACACCCTGAAGCAGCGGGGAACGCAGGACATCCCGCACTTCCCCTTCCTCATTCCCCACTCGCGAGGAACTGGCGGAGGCCGTCGAGGGCCTTGCGGCGGTGACTGATTTCGTTTTTGGCCTCGGGAGGCATCTCCGCAAAGGTCTGGTCGTGCCCCTCGGGGAGGAAGAGCGGATCGTATCCAAAGCCGCCGTCGCCTCGAGGAGAGGTGGTGATGGTGCCTTCGCAGACCCCTTCGAAGGCGTGAACGGTGCCGTCGCTATCGATGAGAGCCACGACTGTACGGAAGCGCGCGCGACGGTCGTCGACGCCGTCGAGTACCTCCAGCAGCTTTTGTTTGTTGTCCTCAGGCGTGCAGTTGGGACCGGCGAAGCGGGCCGTGTGCACGCCGGGACCGCCGTCGAGGGCTGCCACCTCGAGTCCCGTGTCGTCGGCGAGGGCGGGGAGGTCAGTCCGTTCGTGGTAGGCCCGAGCCTTTTTCTCGGCGTTTCCGGTGAGCGTGTCGGCGTCTTCCTCCACGGCCGGCGGATCGTCGAGCGTGTGGCCCGGAATAACCTCGACGGGGAGATCCGATAGTAGGGCGCGCAGTTCGTCGACCTTGCCGGGATTGCCGGTGCCCAGCACAAGGCGAGACGGGGAGTGCATGAAGACCAGGCGGATTGAGCGAAAAACGGTGCGAAGGCACGGAGGGGAGCCCACGGATAGAAACACGCATGTCCTCCTCACGTAGCACCCGGCGCGCTGTTACGACAGCGCCCGCACGCAAGCTACCTATCGAAAC
Source organism: uncultured Salinivenus sp. (assembly GCA_964612165.1). Lineage (GTDB taxonomy): Bacteria > Bacteroidota > Rhodothermia > Rhodothermales > Salinibacteraceae > Salinibacter. The sequence goes on along the minus strand of CAZTDC010000242.1, from coordinate 1,533 downwards.
CAGACTTCTCAAGGAGGGATCCACATTGGCTGTTGGTGTAAAGGTTCGAAATAACGAAGACATTGATCGCGCACTCAAACGCTTCCGGCGCCAGGTAAACCGGAGTCGCGTTCTGCAGGAGTACCGGCAGAACATGGCCTACATGAAGCCGTCGGAGGAGAAGCGGCTGAAGAAGAAGAAGGCCCGCCGGCGTCGCCACCGCGAGCGCAAGCGGGGCAACAACAACCGGAAGCGCCGGTAGCGTTTAGGCGCTCCCGTTTCAGAATATGTGCCGATCTTGCGGCGCGTATTCGATTGCGCAAAAGTAGTGAAGGGACAGGCCCGAGAGGGACTGTCCCTTTTTGCTATTCTGGTGCAAGATTGGCAAAACAAAGAAGCCTTCCCAGAAGCGCTGGTTCTTTCGGGCAGAGGGGCGGGGCAGAGAGGACGCTCAGAGGAGGTAGGGAATCGACACGAATGAGTACCGATCCGGATCAAAGTCCTGGGTATTTCGCGTCGAAAGCGTGAGATCGTGCTCCTCCGCGAGAGCCGCCTGGAAAGCGTCTGGGAGCTTCCAATCGTTCTGACGGCGCAAACGAGCGGCACGATCGGCCACAGTTCGGGTGATTGAGAGACAGCTGAAGTGGTTAAGCAGAAGGGTGCCGTGAGTCCGATCAGCTTCGGACGTAAATCCAACCAGAACCTCCGCGCGTGTCACGGCAGACACGACGGCATCTCTTTGGACAGAGCGTAGGTACTTCGTCGCGTCGTCTACAGCGTTAAAGTGATCGATCAGAATAACCGAATCCAGCAGTACAGACGCGCTCATGGAGAGAAGTTAAGGCGCTTTTTGATCGGGACCGTCATCTCGACGATTTTCCCACTCGGATCGAAGACCTCGCTGGTATTCGAGTCCATCTCCGGCCGTCCACGTATCGCGGGATGCCGCCAGGGCTTGTTCAAATCCGTCGTCCGGCGTGTCAGCAGACGCAGGTGACTGTTTCTGCAACACCTTTTTGATCTTCTTCCAGTCGTCGTAGTCGATCTGGACGGCCACAGGAGTGCCAGATTCGTCCGTTACGATTTTCTTCGACACGGAACGCATAGTTGTAGATGGTGTCGTGATTCGGAAGGCGAATTCCCACCGCTACGCACTCCTCCGTTGTAAAAAGAGTCTACACCTCAAGGGCCTCGTTGATGAGGATCTCCTGCTCGCGGTCGTGCACCTTGGCCGAGCCGGTGGCCGGGCTCGCACTGCCGGGCCGCCCGACGTACTGAATTCGCTGCTCGCAGGGGCCGTGGACGTCTTCGAGCAGGTCGTCGAGGCGGGACCGCACGAAGGTCCAGGCACCCATGTTTTCGGGCTCCTCCTGGACCCAAACCGTCTCGTCGGCCGCCTCGTAGCGCTCCAATTCCTCTTTCATCTCTGCTTGCGGGAACGGATAGAACTGCTCCAGGCGGGTGATGGCAATCTTGTCGCGTCGATCGTCCTCCTCCAGCGCCTTCACGAGGTCGTAGTACACCTTGCCACTGCAGAGAATGTGACGGGTGGTA
>CAZTDC010000241.1:3330-5331 GCA_964612165.1 uncultured Salinivenus sp. | reverse complement strand
TCGCTCTACTTCTACGCCCTCATCGTCGCCGTCCTCATCTTTGGCCTCGGCGGGGGCGTCTCACTTTACGAAGGCATCCTGCACACGCTCGATCCTGGGCACGGCGGCCCCACCGGCACCACCCTCCTCGGGGTGACCATCAGCGGCCTCACGCTCAACACCGTCGTGCTTGTCGCCGCGATTGTCTTCGAGGCCGGGGCGTTCTGGACGGCGTGGACGGAGTTCAACAAGGTGCGCGGGGATCGCGGCTTGTTTGAGGCCATCCAGTCGAGCAAGGACCCGACCACCTTCACCGTTCTGTTTGAGGACAGCGCGGCGATGGCCGGCCTCGTGGTGGCGCTCGTCAGCGTCCACTTGACCGAGGCCCTCCACATGCCCATCATCGATGGAATCGGCTCCATCATCATTGGGCTCATCCTGTGTGGTGTAGCGTCGTTCCTGGTGTGGGAGAGCAAAAAGCTACTCCTGGGGGAGGCGGCCGACCCTGAGGTCCGGGCCGATGTTCGTCGCATTGCCCGCGAGGTGGAGGGCGTTGACGACGTGCAGCGCATGATGACGCTTCACATGGGGCCGAACACGCTCGTGCTGAATATGGACCTCACGTTCAAGAAGAACCTGACCACTGAGGAGGTGGCCGAGACCATCAACCGGGTCGAGGAACAGATTCAGAAAGAGCACCCGGAGGTACGGTTCATTTTCATCGAGGCGAAGAGCCTTACGGGGCGTCGGGCCGCCGAAACTGAGTCGAATTGAGGCACACGACGGTCCCGTCCATCCTGCCGGTCGTGAGGGCAGAGACGCTCGCACAACCCACTTGCAGGCGAAAGGCCCGGTCGAGGGGGAGGCCGAGGGCGTGGCAAAGGGCTGCGCGGATGGGGCCGGCGTGGCCCACCACTACGATCGTGTCGGCCTCCGCGTCCTGGGCGTCGCCGAGCCAGTCGACGACGCGGTGGGACAGCGCCTCGAACGATTCTCCTTCCGGCGGGGCCGTTTCGACCCAGTCGCCCATCCAGGCGTGGAGGCGTTCGCCGTCCTCGGCCTCGATGGCCTCCCAGGTCCGCCCCGTCCAGGCCCCAAAGTTCAGTTCGCGCAACTGCTCCGTCGAGTGAACCGACAGTCCCCACTCATCAGCCAGAATGTTCGCAGACTCGTGGGCGCGGGCAAGGTCACTGCTTACGACCCGGTCCGGGCGCGGGCCGGTCCAGGTAGTGCCGAGCTGGTCGATCGCGTGACGGCCTTCCTCACTGAGCGAGACATCCTCGTGCCCCACGCAGCGATCGTCGGGGGCCGTCGTGTGGCCGTGTCGGATCCAGTAGACGGTCATATGGCCAGGGTGGAATGCTACATCAGTGGAAGATCGGCGGCGAGGGCAAGGTACGTGCTCAGCTCAACGAGCTGATTGGCGGCGCCGAGGGTGTCCCCCGTGATGCCGCCGATCTGGCGCCGGAAGAAGAGACCCGAGAGGGCGGTGACGAGCAAGGTGCCAATCAGCACCGGGACGGCCTGCCCTCGCAAAACGAGCGCCACGACGCCGAACGCGAGAATCGTTCCCACCGCAAGCCGACCGGGCGTGACGGTGGCAGCGAACGGCTTGCCGGTCGACGACTCGTCGCGCACGTACTCGTACTGCCAGATGAGCGGCAGGCTCGACCAGCGCCCGAGCACGTGCCCGGCGATCAGGGCCCATACGACGCTCATCGGGTCGAGGGAGGCGAGGGCTGTCACCTTGGCCGCCAGGACCAGCACGAGGGCCACCACCCCATACGTGCCGATGCGACTATCCTTCATGATCGAGAGTATCGTCTCGGTCGTCCACCCGCCGCCAAAGCCGTCGAACGTGTCGGCGAGCCCGTCCTCGTGGAATGCACCGGTGGCTCGGGCGACGGCCGCCATCGCTGCGAGAATCGCGATGATCGGCGGCCACAGCAACTGTGCGCCCCAGAATACGCCCGCGCCGATCCCGCCCACCAGTATGCCCACGACCGGAAAGTAGACCGTGGA
>CAZTDC010000241.1:0-3230 GCA_964612165.1 uncultured Salinivenus sp. | reverse complement strand
GTCGAGGTCGAGCAGCGGATCGGCGTCCATCGCGTTCAGAGCCACTGCGTGTCCCGGCTCGGGCGACTCGTGTGCAAAGAAGCACGCGTTCCGGATTGAGGGAGCCATTCGGACCGCTGCCAGTACCGCGACCGTCGAGATGAAGCCATCGGCCACCACGGCGAGGTCGTGCGAGGGCGCTTCGAGCGCTGCCCCGGCGATGGCCGCGAGTTCGAGGCCGCCGAGGTGGGCGAGGAGGGTGTCGGGCGCTGTCAGGTTCGCATCGCGCACCCGCTCCACGGCCGCCTTCACCACCGCTTCCTTCCGGGCCAGTCGATCGCCCGCCACGCCGGTGCCCGGTCCGACCGTTGCGGGGGCAGGCGTCTCTGTAAGGGCCGAGCAGAGGGCGGCGGCCGCTGTTGTATTCCCGATACCCATGTCGCCGAGCCCGAGGGCCCGCACGCCCTCGTCTGCGGCGCGTCGTGCAGCGTCTCGCCCAACGGCCAGCGCCTCTGCACACTCATCGGCCGTCATGGCGGGCTCCACCCGCAGGTTCCGTGTGCCCCGCCGCACCTTGGCGTGAACGATCCCGTCGAGCCCGCCCAGATCCGCATCCACGCCCACGTCAATCGCCTCTACGTCTGTTCCTACAGATCGGCTCAGCACCGAAATGGCCGCGCCGCCATTCGCGTACACCGTCATCATTTGTCGGGTCACGTCGGGTGGATAGGCGCTCACGTCGTCGGCCGACACGCCGTGATCCCCGGCAAACACGCTCACGCGCCCGTCTCCAATTCGCGGCCCGAGGGTCTTCTGCAGCTCGGCGAGCCGACACGCAATCGACTCCAGCTGCCCAAGGGCCTCAGTGGGTTTTACTTTGGCGTTGAGTGCCTGCTGGGCAGCCACGGTCCAGGTCGTGGGGTCTGGTGGGGGTGGTGTGGACATGGATTGTTGCAATGGAGGCGTATGCGGGATAGAGTGTCTTTCTCGGGCCTGGATGGGGAGAAGCGGCAGGAGCGGCCCCTGCAAAGTGCGATTGGACGGGTGTTTGCGGGTGGTCTTGCTGGAATTGCTTCGTTTTACGTTGACGATGTGCCGCAGATTGGATATTCATCCATAGACGGTTCTACAAGTTTAACGAGTACATCCGGCCGAAATGGGCCGCACGGAGCACCGCCGTCGGGTTCGACGCTTGTCTTTTAAGAGGTAAACATTCCATGTCAATCTCGTTCGAGCAGATTGTTTTCACCGGTCTCGCCGGGATTCTGAGTTTAGGGCTCCTTTCCGGGTGCAAGTCCGTCCTTCCGACGAAGACAAAAACGGTTCCCAAGGATACGGTCGTGGTGACCACAGACGACGGTACGGACCTGCGGCCGGAGGTGGCCCAGCTCTACGCCCTGGAGGCCGAGCTTTTGTCGGTCCAGGACAGCGTGCGCCGGGCACAGCTGCTCAATCAGGCCATGTCGCAGCTCTCAACTCTGCTCCGCACCGATCCCGATGCTCTCGAGGAGGATGCGGTCCGCGATCTGTACGGGGGGCTTACGGACGAGTATCGGCGGTTCCATGGGTACGGCAACGATCCGGATTCCCTGCAAATGGCGCGAGGACGGATTTTCTCCGTTCGGGCTCGTCTGTTTGCCTCTCTGAATGAGATCGACCAGCCACTTCTGAAAGAGAAGCCGCCCGTTCGCGACGCCGAGACGACTGGGTCTGAGATTCCTCTGACCTCAAATCGCATCGTGAACGAGACCATCGAATACCTGCAAGACGAGCCCGACAATCACGTCGAACGCTGGCTCAAACGGGTGCATGTGTACGGCCCCATGATCGACCACATTCTGGCCGAAGAGGACGTGCCGGAAGAGATGCGGTACCTCGCGATGGCTGAAAGCGGCCTGAATCCGCAGGCGCGGAGCTGGGCGGGAGCCGTGGGCATGTGGCAGTTTATGTCCTCCACCGGGCGGCGATACGGACTTACGGTCAACGCCTGGGTCGATGAGCGGCGGGATCCGGAGAAGGCCACGCGGGCGGCCGCACGCCACCTCCGCGATCTCTACGAAGAGTTTGACGACTGGCACCTCGCGATGGCGGCCTTCAACTGCGGGGCCGGCTGCGTTCGCCGCGCCCGTCGCCGGGCCGACGAGTCCAACCCCTCCTACTGGGACGCCTACGACTACCTGCCGCGGGAGACGCGGGGCTACGTGCCGATGTTTATTGCGGCGGCCCGCATCATGAGCGATCCGGACGCGTACGGCTTCGACCCCGCGCCGCCCACACCCGCCTTCTCTTACGACTATGTGGCCGTGCACGGGAGCATGTTGTCCTTGCAGACCCTCGCTCGGCTGTCTGGGACCGAGCCGAGCGTGCTTCGCTCCCTCAATCCGGAGCTGCGTCGGGGGCGCGTGCCGCCGTCGCGAGACCGGTACCACCTGCGCATCCCGCTTGGCACCTACCCGCGCTTTGTCTGGAACTACGCCGAACTGCCGGATCACCAGAAGCAGCCGGCCACCACCTACAGCGTGCGAAGCGGGGACACGCTCTCGGAAATCGCCCAGCGCTTCGGGACGTCGACCGACGTGCTGCAGCGCCTGAACGACCTCAACAATGCGCTTATTCGACAGGGGCAGCGCCTGGTCGTGCCCGTGCACGACTACGAAGGGGCCCTCACCACCGAAGCCAACGAGAATCAGCCGATGCGGGTGCAGTACGGCACCTCGCCGCCCGTGCGGCCCCTCGACCCTATCGACACGACGACCGACGTTCGGACCTCGGAGGCCTCCGACCCGCCGGCCGCCGACTCCTCGTCGGGCTCCGAAACGGCGCTGACTGCTTCTTCCGGCCAGCCCGCAGCGTCCAACGACGAAGTGTCCTCGTTCTACCGCGTGCGGGGCGGCGATACCCTCGGGGGGATTGCTCAACGCTTTGGGGTAAGTGTGCGCCAGCTCCGCGACTGGAACGACCTGAACGGCAATCGCATCTATCCGGGCCAGCGCCTGCGCATCTCGGAGTAGGAACTGTCGGGCACGGGAAGGAATCCGGGCGAGGGGGGTAAGAGGACGTGTGACTTTTGTCGTTTCCTGTGCGGCTTTCAGATCCACAGAAGTAACGGCGCTCCTCAAAACCCTCCGCATATTGTCCATGATTCGCTTTTTGACGTCGAGCCTCGTCGTTCTCGTGCTGGTGGCAGGGGCCGCTTCTGCCCAGCAGGCCGACACGTCGGCGGCGCCCGTCGCGGCTCCGATGCAGGGACA
>CAZTDC010000240.1:0-5347 GCA_964612165.1 uncultured Salinivenus sp. | reverse complement strand
GACGAGCGACGTCTCGATCTTGCGGTCGACCCCTTCTCCCGTCCCGCCCGTCGTCGTCCGATTGTCCCTGAGAAGCGGCGAGTCGGACGTCGTCCCGTCAGGAGAAGCACCGTTGGTGGAAGAGCTCGAGTCCTGCGTGTCCATCGGTCAAAGGCTTGGGAGAAGGCGCGATCGGTTTCGACTTCGACTGCATAGACTTCTCGTGCAACCCGCATTCCACCGGCGGACGGGGCTCCTGAGCGGCGCTAGAGGCCGATGGGAGCCGGATCAGTGTGCGGATCCGCACATTTGGATGTGCGTAAGCGCTCGCCGGAGCGTTAACCCGTGATTTGTACTGCGTGACTGCGAATCCGGCCCGAGAGGAAAAGCAAACGGTTTCAGGGGGATATGAAATGGCGGAGAGATCAAAATCTACACACGCAGCCCCCATCCCCAATGGAACGTGTGAAATTGAATAGAGGAAGGCACGCCCGCCCATCACGCATCACGTTTCACGCTTCAGTCCCAATAACCTGAGCGTTGAGCATCCGCATCCTCGAACACTAGAGTCTCTATTATGCCCGACTCGTCTCCCGCCGACGGCCAGGTCCTCGTCGTGGACGACAACCGCGACGTGCTCACAGCACTCCGCCTTTTGCTCAAGGAGCACGTCGACACCGTCCACACGGCCACCGATCCCTCGTCCATTCCACAGCTCCTCCGGGAGACCGACTACGACACAATTCTGCTGGACATGAACTTTCAGCAGGACGCCTCCAGCGGGCGCGAGGGCTTCGAGTGGCTCGATAAGATTCAGGAGATCGACCCGCAGGCCGTGGTCGTCATGATCACGGCGTACGGGGACGTGGACAAGGCCGTGCGGGCCATGAAGGCCGGGGCGGCCGACTTCATCGTGAAGCCGTGGACGGACCCGGAGCTGGTGGCCAGCGTGCAGGCGGCGATCAAGCTCCACCAGACCCGCACTGCCGCGGCGGAGACCGAGGCCGACGCGACGACGGCCGCGGACGACACGGCCACACCCAGAGACGGGGAGCCGGGCTTTGAGGGCATCATTGGAGAAAGCGAGCCGATACAGTCCGTGTTCGACCTCATCCAGAAGGTGTCCGGCACGGACGCCAACGTGCTCATCCTCGGGGAGAACGGCACCGGGAAGGAGCTGGTCGCCCGCGCCGTGCACCGCCGCTCCGACCGCGCCGACGGCCCGTTCGTAACGGCGGACCTCGGGGCGCTCAGCCAATCGCTCTTCGAGAGCGAGCTCTTCGGGCACGTGGAGGGGGCGTTTACGGGCGCCGAGTCGGATCGGGCCGGGCGCTTTGAGACGGCGGATGGGGGCACCCTCTTCCTCGACGAAATCGGCAACATCCCGATGGAACTTCAGAAGAAGCTGCTCACCGTCCTCCAGCGCCGGGAGGTGACGCGGGTGGGGGACGTGGAAGCCCGGCCCATCGACATCCGGCTGGTCTGCGCCACCAATCAACCCATCTACGACATGATGGACGAGGGCGACTTCCGCCAGGATCTTCTCTTCCGCGTCAACACGGTCGAGATTGAGCTGCCGCCGCTGCGCGAGCGAGGGGACGACGTGCTCCTCCTCGCCCGCCACTTCCTCGACGAGTACGCGCAAAAGTACGACGCCGCCACCGACGGCTTTTCCGACGAGGCGCGCACCGCGCTCCGCCAGTACCACTGGCCCGGCAACGTGCGCGAGCTCAAGCACACGGTCGAGCGGGCCGTCATCCTCAGCGACGACACGCACATTGCCCCCGACGACCTCCGCTTCTCGGCCCCGTCCCCCGACGCGTCCGAGTCGGACTCGGACCCGGACGACGCCCTCGACACGCTCGACCTGGACGAGTTGGAGCAGGCCGCCGTCCGACAGGCCCTCAGCAAGCACGGTGGAAACGTGAGCCAGGCCGCCGAGGAGCTCGGCATCTCCCGCCGTGCCCTCTACCGCCGCATCGAGAAGTATGGGCTGTGACCCGTGGATCCTGCAGTTCGGCACTGACCGTCCTCAGAGAAACATACGAGCCGCCTCCCAAGCACTTCGCCCAAGACAACCCCGGCGTCGTCTTCACTCGGGGTCCGCACATCTCTGGTCTCGGAAACAGCCGTCCCCGCAGCGACGGATTGGGCCCTATGACTGGCGCACACTTCCTCGCCGACGCCATAGTCGGGTACGCTTCTTGCTCTGTTTGAAAGATGTAACGAACAAACGGGAGTCGTCCCTCTCCAAACGACCATTCTTTCTCCGAAACGGTTCCGCCTCTCATGCTCGACGCCGAACACGCCCGCTCCTTTACCTTCGACAAGCTCCGCACTACCATCACGTCCCAGCCGGCAGACAAGCCCGTCGTGGTCGACTTCTGGGCCCCCCGCTGCGCCTCCTGCCGCGCCATTCTCGCCACCATTGACGACCTCGCCCGCCGCTTCAACGGACACGGTGTCGTGGGCACCTTCAACGTGCAGGAGAACCCCGAGGCCGTGCGCTCACTGGGCATTGAGACGGTTCCCACCCTCTTCGTCTTCCGCAACGGAGACGTCGAGTCGGTGCTCGTCGGCGCGGAGAAGATCCAGACCTTCGTGGAGCGGATCGACGAGGAAGTGTTCGCCGGCACTCGGCCCGTACACAAAAATGGAACGCATTAAGGATCACCGTCGCTCGACGGGGGGGATCTGTCCTCCCTCGAGGCCGTCTTTTGCCGCACCGTCCGAACGGTCGAGTAGGCGCTGTACCCGATGAGGCCCGCCACGAGCGCGTAGACCCAGAGCGGCAGGTTCTCCCCGGCGATAAACAGGTAGATGTAGGCCGACAGCACACACAGCGACGTGGCCACGGTGGGGAGGAAGGGGGAATATCCCTCCCGCAGGTTGCGCACCAGCCACGCCACCGAGAGCCAGAAAAACGGGATGGCCCCGACCGAGATGCTCCCGAAGATGATTGGGTTGACGCCGTACTGAGCACCGAGGCTAAAGAACCACTCTTTGACGGCGGTCCAGAGCCCGGCGAGCAGAACGGTTGTGAGGAGATCGGTCATTAAAGCATGTGGAAGCAGAATGGGAGTCGTTTGGGGCTACGTCAGTGGAGGCGTCCTCCTGTTACACGCGCGGGGCCGAACGGGACGAATAGATCTTGCGTCCGCCTCAACAGCCCGTTCGGGCGTTCCGGACGTTAGATTTCGGCTGTGTACGTGTCTGCTATACCCAACTCGTCACAGCCCGCATGACAGATCAGCTTCAGGTCCATGATCTGGCTCTATCGTCTCCAGCAGCGGCTCTCGATCACGCGCCACGAAGGCATCGCCCTGCTCACGCTCACTGCGCTTTTCGTGACGGGCCTCACCGTACGGCACGTACAGAAGCAGCAGGTGCCGCCGGTCGCCGTCGACTCCCTCGTCGCCAAGTCCGCCGCCAAAACGGCGGGTCCCTCCCCGAACGCGAAGACGGCGTCTGCGTCTCCCTCTGCCGATAATCCGCTCAACCTCAACAGCGCCTCCCGCGAGGCCCTGCAGACCCTCAACGGCATCGGCCCGGCACTCTCCGACCGGATCGTTCAGTACCGCTCCGAACAGCGCCCCTTCCAGCGGGTCAACGAGCTGAAACGCGTAGACGGAATCGGGGACAAGACACTAGCCGACCTCCGCCCGATGGTCACCATCGAATCTCCCGATGCCCCGTAATTCCGTGGGCCTCCCGACGCCTCTGCTTAGGCAGACGGGTCCGACAAATCGGGCGCCTCGTTGTCAGGCATCGACGAGTCGTCCTCGCTCTCCGCCCCATTCGTCGCCGCCTGCCGCTTTCGCATCCGCTCGGCGAGAGCCTCCGGCGTCCAGTTTTGGGCCACCTCCCGCTCCCGCTCGAGGAAGCGATAGACCGGCACGAGCAGCGCCGCCGCGAGCAACCCAAACCCCACGATCGTCCCAACGACGATGGGCAGGTATTCCGGATCAAAAAGAAGCGAGAAGTCCATGGGACGCGTGGAATCAGCAGGGGCCGCCGGTCAGCGGGGCGGGTGAGCGGATGGTAGTAAACCATGGCTCCGAGCATCCGTTCGGCGCCGACCAGGCAATCCATGCGAAAGTCTTAAGATTCCCGGGCCGATGGCTGCTTCCACGAGAGAATCTGATCGGCGTTCACGAACCGGTTAGATCATACGGCCTTTCGTCGGAACCGAATCAGTAACATGTGTTACGATGTAGACCCTCTTTCCTTGAGGAAGTTTTCTCCATTCGTGCCCCTTGCTCATCGGCCCCCTTGATCCCATGCCCACCTCCAAAGACCGCACCACGGAAATCGAAAATGCCCGGCTCCTCATCGTCGAGGACGACCCCGAAGTGGGCACGGGGCTGGAAGATTTTTTCTCAATCAAAGGGTACGAGGTGACGCGCGTGGAGGACGGCGAGGACGCCCTCCAGGAGATGACGGCCCTCCCTCCCTACGACGTCGCCCTCCTTGACGTCATGCTGCCCGAAAAAGACGGATTCGAAGTGCTGCGGGAAGTGCGCAAGGCCGGGGTTGATTCCCCGATCATCATGCTCACCGTCAAGTCCGAGAGCAAGCACAAGCTGCGCGGCTTCGACCTCGGGGCGGACGACTACGTCACGAAGCCGTTCGACGCCGAGGAACTGGCCGCTCGCGTGCGCGTCGTGTTGCAGCGCAGTCAGGGGCGGCGGCCCGAGGTGGGCGACGTCTACACGTTCGACGAGTTCACCATCGACTTCACCGAGGAAACGGCCACGAAGGACGGGGAAGTGGTCGAGTTTACCGACCTGGAGTTCGACATCCTGGAGTACTTCATCAACCACCGGGGGCGGACCGTGAGCCGGGAGCAGTTGCTGCGCGACGTGTGGGGGATCAGCGGCGACATTACGACTCGCACCATCGACCGCCACGTCGCTTCGCTCCGGAAAAAAATTGAGCCGGACCCGGACGACCCGACCTACATCCAAACCGTTTACGGCATCGGGTACAAGTTTGTCGAATAGAGGCCCCACGCCGGCAGAATTCATTCGGTTGGGGACTTTCTCCATTTCTTGTTTTCGGAGGCATACTCTCCGTTGTAACTCTCAGCCATGCCGCTTACCCTACGCGATGAAGCTAGGGGTGCCACCGGCGTCATGCGCTGGGGCTGAGAGTAGACCCTTCGAACCTGATCCGGCTCATACCGGCGAAGGAAAGCAGCACCGACAGCTTTTTAGGCGTCTGTGTGGGGCCCAGCTTCCGTTCCGAAGCTCTTTCACTGACGCCTTCCTGTTATGCTGTCGCTTGCCGACCAAGTTGTTCTCATCTCCGGGTCCAGTCGCGGCCTCGGGGCCGCCATCGCCCGTGCTTTTGCCCGCGAAGGCGCGGA
>CAZTDC010000239.1:0-5368 GCA_964612165.1 uncultured Salinivenus sp. | reverse complement strand
CGGACGAAGTCGCCGTGCGTGGGCAGCTTTCCTATACAGGCGGGCGCAACCGATATTGAGTCCGTAGGCATAAGGAGGGGACGCCACCAGCACAGGGGAGAGAACGGAAGGGGAGGGCACGGGCGAGATTAGTTGAGAGTCGCGGGCAGGCGGAAGCGAAGAACCTCCCCTGGGTCGGCGTAAACCATCGTCGGGTTTTCGCTGTAAAGCGTGCAGATCGCCGTCAGGGAGTACCGATCCGTCGGGGAGAAACGCCACTGAATTCGGTAGTCAGTAGGACTTTCTGTGTCAACGTCGGCGGCCTCAAGCATGCGGAAGAGGGCCCAGGCCCCCTCGAACTGCTTCTGCAAGATGCCCTGGTCCGTCCGGATCCGGACTTCTGCTCCGCGGCTCGATCCCGGCCAGGTGAAATCTTTGTCCTCGCGCAACTTCCCCATGTTGTATTCCAGCTCGGATCCGTGTATACGGATCAGCATGCCACCGGGAGCCGGGGCGTCGCCCGAGTGTTCCGGTACGTAGGGGGTGAGGGTGAACTGAAGGCCGAATCCCCCCTGAAAGAGCGTCCCTCGGAGTTGGTCGGCCCGGTCCAGCGCTTCGAGGGTGGCCGATGAGAGCTGAAGTCCGCGTCCTTCCCACGTTTTGGCCCGGCTTCGGTCTTCGCGCAGAAAGGAGGAGAGGTGATTCTGGTAAAATGCGTCCAGAATTCCGTCCCGGGGCCTGAAGAATTCCTGGAAGGTGCTCTGAGGAACGTCCTGGGCGCTCTCGCTCAGAGGATACCGTCCCTGAAGGTCGGCCTGATAGGGCCCGTAGACCTGTTGATCCCATCGTTCATTGAGGTGATTTTGGGCGTTCGCCAATACGGTCGACCACCCGTCGAGGATGGGTTGCTCGAACAATTCTCGTCGCGGTTGAGGGAAGAACCCACTTAATTGATCGCGGAGGGAGACCATCTGCTGGTCGAGCATGCCTCCGTTCTCGTCGAGGATCTGCTTCGCAAAGTCGTAGACCTGTCTCCGGTCGTTTCGCATTCCGTCAAGTTTGACGCCGACGGTCCGCAGCACCTTGAGGGCCTGCACAAGGGCAGGAGAGCCCTCGCCGCTTTGGGCCCGATCGGCGTTCAGGCGATGAAGCGCCCGCATCTGACTGTTGACCGGATGCGGATCTTCTTCCTCTCCCCCCGGCACGGTCTCTCTAACGCCCGTCTTCCGCCTGGCGGTTTTCTCGGCTGCCTCGGTCGCCTCGTCGGCAACCTCTTCCTTGGCCGCGTCGAGCCTCGACTCGAACTGGGTCTCGTTGGTGACCTTCCCCAGGACGTAGATCAGGGGGGAGTTGACCGGGTCGCCGAGGGTCTGCAGGGCCTGTGCCGTCTCGCGGAGGGACCCGAACGACTGATACTGGATACGCCCCAGAAATTGCTTCCAGGCTGTCGCGTATTCTCCGAAGTAGCGATCCCTTAATTGCTCCTCCACATCCTCGGAGCTGGGCAGGGTTTCGTCGAACTGATCGGAGCATCCCCCAATCAATCGTCCTCGATCGGGGGTCTCGGCCGCCTGCTTGATCTGTTCCTGCACAAAATTATTCCATCCTCGCTTGGTGAAGAACCCCGGGACGCTCACTTGGGAGGGGCCCTCGAAGTGAGAGAAACGGCCCCGACGATCGCTCAGGAGGTCGGCCAACGAGAGAGGCGCAAGGCGGGTGGTCCCCCGTTCCTTGATTTGTCTGTAGATGTTTTCGATCGTAGGGGGGCGGCACACCATCCGCGTGATGTCCTCAGCGAGGGTCGATTGGGCCTGGAATGGGTCCACCCGGTCGTTGCGGAGCCCCTCGACGTACGCCTGTACGTGGGGTTCGATTTGGTTGCCCCGTCCCGCGAAACTGACGGTCGTGGCGGGATTCGACTGCGTCAGCCCGCCGATGAGATGCTCAATGAGTTGCTGCCGGTAGCGCGGCTGCTCGAGGGCGTGCGACGAGTCGGAGAGCAAGAGATAGTTCTCGAGCCCGGTGCGCAGGGCAGAGCGCTCCTCTTCCGTCGGGGCCTGCGCGTCTGCGAGGCGCGTTTGAAGCGCCTCAAACTGGTCTCGGATCAGGGGGCGCATCGATTGATAGTAGAGGGAGCGCGTTGGCCCGAGCACCGTCCCGGCCCGCTGAAGGCCCCCCTGCAGAAACTGGAACTCCTCGTCTGCCTGCTCCAGTTCGGTCACGAGGTTTCGGAGCTCGCCAATTCGTTCGAGGTCCTCCGCCGTATTCCGGCCGTCCCACTGCACGGCGGCGGCCTTTTGGGCGGTGTCTTCCCACTGGCCGAGATTCCACTGGCTGCGCACGAACGCCTGCGAGAGTCCGACAAGGACCACTCCAAGTGCGATCGCCACCGCGGCCCCGACTCCCCATTGCACGAGGCGCCTCCGCCGCGCCGCACTGGAGGTTTGTTCGACCAGGTACTGGTCGGGAATTACGACCTCCGTGAACAGATCCTTCAGAAAGTAGCTCTTCGCTTCGGTCTCCGGCTCGGTGCGGGCCTCTGCGCCCGTCGCAAGGTCAAATTGCTCGGACACCGACTGGATGACGTGATCGATGGGGGCCCCCTCCTGGGTGCCGCTCGTGAAGTAGAAGCCCCGGAACTCCGGGTTTTCCTGGTATGGATTCTGCTGGAAGAGCTGGTCGACGAAAAGCGACAGGCTTTCTTTGGCGGAGCTAAACTGAAGGGGGAAGGTGTAGACTTTTCGCCGGTCTTCCCGCTTCATCGACCGGCGCAGACGCTCCGCCCGCACGTCGATGAGGGCGTCGTACAGCCGGTCGAACTCCTGTTCGAAGAGGGAGCGGGGATCTCCCTCCTTGCGCTGCTCCTCGGTGAAGGTGCAGCCCCAGATTTGCTCGCGCTCCTCCCGCGTCATGTCCCCGAAGAACTCGACGAATCCCTGCAGCAGGTCGCACTTCGTGAAGACGAGGTAGACGGGGAAGCGCACCCCGAGTTGCTCCACGAGTTCACTCGTGCGCCGACGAATGTTGTTGGCGTGCCACTGGATATCGTCGGGGGAGGCGTCCGCCAGTTTCTCGATGCTAATCCCGATGAGAACGCCGTTGATCGGGCGGCCCGTGCGGTGTTCCTTGAGCATGTCGAGGAAGGCGTGCCATTCCTCCTCATCCTCTTTTTCGGTCATGTACCGGCCCGCCGTGTCGAGGAGGATAGCCTGATCGGTAAAAAACCAGTCGCAATTTCGCGTCCCCCCGACCCCCTGCACGCTGTCGGTCCCGACCGGGAAGTTGAGCCCTGAATTCCGGATGGCCGTCGTTTTCCCGGCGCCGGGCGGCCCGATAAACATGTACCAGGGAAGAGCATGAAGCGCAGTGTCTCCTCCCCATCCCCCCCAGCCGTCACGTCCGAGTTTCGACTCCTTGAGGGTCGCAATGGCCTCCTCGAGCCGCTCCTGGAGCTCTTTGATTTCGGCCTGTTTGTCCGGGCGGGAGCTCATGCGCTGCTGCTCCGCCTGCATTTTGATCGACTCCTCAATCTGCTGGGCGCTCCGGCTTGCCCGAACGAGTTTGTAGGCAATGAGGACAATGCAAACCACCAGCAGGCCGATCACGACGCTCAGCTGCGTAACGAGCGACCACCCCAGCCACCAGCCAAGCACAAGCGTGAGGGCGATGAGGGCCGAAACCCCAATGCTGATCCAAAAATACCGGCTTTTGAGGATGCTGAGAATCGATTGCATGGCGAATCGCGGGGATGTAGGCACGTACGGGGGAGGGGAAGGCCCGGTGCTACGGGGTCACTGTCGTCGGCTCGATGTCTCGGATTGAACGGGCCGTCTCCTCGGCCGTGTCAGAAATGTACACGGTCATGCCCGCGTAAATGAGAAGCCCAATGAGGGCCGCGGTGGCCGCGATGACCCAGGTCGGGAGCTTGCTCTTCACTTCCTCGGTCACCTGGCCTCGCGGGGACCCGTGGGGAGCAAGGGCTTTTCCCTGCATGCCCGGCAGCTGGCGGAGATCCTCGTAGGTGCCCTCGATGATCTCACGGAGATGTTCCTGGCCGTGGATTTGATACTGGCCCTTGAAGCCCAGCGCCATACAGAGATAATAGATCTCCAGCGCCTCGGCGCTGGCCCTCGGGTTTTCACGAAGCTGATCGAGACGGTCGAAGAAGACTTCCCCAGCGTCATACTGGTCGAAGAACTCTAGCTGGAGCGGTGTGCTGGCCCACTCCTCTTTGTGGGGCCAATCCGACGAGAGGATGGTTTCGTCGATGAACGCAACGAGGGCAAACTTGGCTGTCCGGATGGTGTCGGGCGACACGCCTGTTTGCAGGGCTTCTCGTTCGGCGTCGTCGAGAAGCTCCTTCGTGCGGCGACGAAGGGCGGTCGGATCCCCGAACTCATCGGTCGACCGCAAATTCAGGATGAGCGTGAAGCAGGGGGCAAAGATTTCGGCCAGACGTTCGTCCGTCCGTTCGTCGAAGAGGACGCTCCGATCGGGGCCATCGTCTCTGTTCTGATCGGTGGTCGTAGAATCCATGGTGAAATCAGTGGCAGAAATGATCAGAGAGACGCTACGAGTTCGACGTCGAGGTCACGGAAATCCGAGGGGAGAAAGACAGCGACGCCCTCCTCGTCGAGAATTGAGTCCCAGAAGGGGCCCTGCTTTTCGAGGCGGAAATACGTCGCCCGGTCGTCCACCGGCATTCCCGTCGGGAGGCGCCGGGTTGGGATCAGGCCGAGCGCCTGCGTATAGCTCTGCAGGACGGACTCGATCGTGTCTGGAGAGGCAATCCGCAGCATGTTCGGCAGAGCGTTGGTAAGCTTCTCCTCGGAATGCTGGTCGCTTCGGGTTACGAGAAAGATCTGAGCCTCGTCCAGGAGGGGCTGCCGCACCGACGCCACGAAGAGGCTTTCCCGCTTCCGTTCGAGCGGAATGCGTTCGTAGTCGGACGAGGGGGTGGCGGCCCCAATCATTTGCCGTAGAGTGGTCTCGATCCGGTTGAACTCCTCGCCGGGCGCGCCGTGGTCGTAGGTGGGAAGGTCCCGCGGATGCACCGGGGCGTCCTCGATGTAGGTGGAGAGCTCCCCGGCAAGGCGGGTCAGCGTGCGAAAGAGCTCCTTCGGGTGGTGGTGAGCGTCGGCCTCAAACTGCTTGAACGGAGGAATATAGCTGTTGATGGTTCCCAAAAGGTTGATCGCCATGATGTCGGAGGGGGACAGCTCCCGCTGGGAAAAGATTTCCTCCTGGCGCCCCGATAGCTCATCGCTTTTTGAGACGAGCAGCTCCAGGGTCTGTCGGGTCAGCTCCTGCAACCGCGCTGAGGCACCGATATGAAGACAGGGCGGAAGAAACCGATCGCTCAGGGCAAAGCCCCCGGCGGTGCGCCTCA
>CAZTDC010000238.1:0-5405 GCA_964612165.1 uncultured Salinivenus sp. | reverse complement strand
CGGACTGAGTTCTGTTTGGCATTTTCCCATCCTCCGCACCTCAGCTTCACCGTTATAGCGCGAGGGACTTGACATTGAGAGGGGACGGATCTATCGTGGTTGTCCAATTGTACAACCAGCGATCCTATGGTCCGTCATGAAAGTCGTCGTCGATACCTCGGCGGTCATTGCCGTTCTCTTGGGAGAGTCCCATCGGGAGCAGATCATCCAGAAAACCGAGGGCGCAGATCTGATTGCGCCGGACACGCTCCACTGGGAAGTGGGGAATGCCTTCTCGGCGATGTTTAAGCGGGATCGTCTCGACGTGGCGACCGCCGAAGAGGCTCTCCGGCGATACGACGACATCCCGATCCAGCGGGTTCAGGTGCCGTTGCCGGAGGCCATTCGGGTTGCCGACCGATACGATTTGTATGCGTATGATGCCTACATGCTCGTGGCCGCGAGGCGTCACCAGGCGCCCCTTTTGACGCTGGATGGGGGGCTACAGGAGGCCGCTCGTACATCTGGAATCGACCTTGTGGAGGTGGAGACATGACTGTATACACGTATTCGGAAGCCCGTCAGAATCTTGCCGACCTGCTCGACCGGGCGGGGAAAGAGGGAGAGATTCGGATTCGCCGACGAGACGGGCGGGAGTACGTCCTTCGCCCGCAGGAGCGGGACGGGTCGCCCCTTGACGTCCCGCCGGTACGCGCTCAGGTCGATGTGGAGGAGATTGTGGGGGCCGTCCGAGAGGGGCGGGAGAGAGCCGGGCGGTAGGTCCCATTCGTGCCGTAACTCCGTTCGCCCCACAACACGGTCGCTACAGCTGACAAGGGGCAGGTGCCGGTTTCGGTCGCAGAGAGCCAGTTGGGGTTTTTGTCAATAGTCGGGAATGCTCACGTGACCGAAGGGATGCTTCGGCAGCCGGAGCTCTTTAGCGGGGTGCCTTCTGCTTACGGATGAAGCGCCCCTTGCAGCTGAGCTTCACGTTATAGCGCCTCAATAGGTATTCCGAACCGACCTTGTTGCTGAGACGTATCCCTGTTACAATATCCTTGCGACAGAACGGAGAGATCCGCCATGCACAAAATCAGCGTTCGTGACGCAGAGAACCAGCTCCGCCGCCTCATCGATGAGGCCGACCAAGGAGAAGAGGTCGTCATCACACGTGGAGATGGTGCCTCTTTCAAGCTTGTCCCGCTGTCGAAGCAGAACCCACGTCCCACGTTCGGTAGTGCTGAAGGAGAAATCTGGATGAGCGAGGACTTTGACGCGCCCCTCGATGATTTTGAAGACTACATGCCGTCGTGAAGCTTCTTCTGGATACCCACGCATTTCTCTGGTTCATCGGTGGAAGCAGCGAGTTGAGTTCTCATGCGAGAGAGGTGATCGAGGACGAAGAGAATGATCGCTATCTCAGCGTGGCTAGCCTGTGGGAAATGGCGATCAAGGTGAGTATCGGGAAGCTTGACGTGCCCCTTCCGTTCACGCGACTCGTCCAGCAGCACGTGAGAGACAATGCCATCGATGTGCTCCAGATCGAGCCGGAGCATCTGGACGAGCAGCGGAAGATGTCCTTTCATCACCGGGATCCGTTTGATCGGCTCATCATCGCGCAGGCGATTGTAGAAGAGATGCCGATTGTCAGTCGCGACGACGCGTTTGAAGAATATTCAGTTCGTCTGGTTTGGCGGTAGTAATAACGAGGCACTATAACCCGCCGCTCCAGCTGAAAATGGGCTGCAGCCGCTTTCGGTCGAGTCAGGGTAAGCGGGTTTGGCGTTGCTGGTCGGGAGTGCCGGCGCCGGCGGATGGGAACTGCGACTGGCGAGGTCGTTTTATCGTATCAAATTCTGTCGGGCCTTTTCCTGCCCATTTCAGCTGAGCTCTGTCGTTATTCAGATGAGCGTCTAACCAACGATGGTCTGTCGTGTGCGAGTCAAACTCTCTTCGATTTTACTGCTTTTGTTGCTCGTTGGGCAATATGCCCCAGTATCTGCCCAAGAAGTCGGTATTGAATACGGGGGCACACGCGCCGGATATGGCGATGCACTGCAGCGACCAACCGGCCTGAGCGGATACATTGATCTGCCTCTGAGTGAGCGCATCGCGATTCGGTTTTCCGCCACTCACTACACCGAGAGCCGTTCCATCACTCGGTCCCCTTGTACGGGACTCGTCCCTCCCGGCAGGGATTGTACAAGCGAGCAGTTTGATGGCGACGCTCATCTAACAAACTACGGTGTGGGGCTTTCCGTCCGGCTGCCGTCGCCCGGAGCCTCCCTGCAGCCAAAGCTGTACGCCGTAGGCACTGCCTCAGATGTGGATGCCACGTTCGTGGCGCAGAACGGCGATACAGAAGTTCAGCCGGTGACGCCTGATGGGCTCTCGCCCGGTGTTGCGCTGGGGGGACGCCTCAGTTACGAGGTCACTTCATTCTTCGCGTTATCGAGCCGGCTCGGTTTTCACGTGCCGCGATTTGGTGTCTGCGGCGCCGACGCGTGGTTTCCGTTTTGTGAACGCCGGGTCTTGCCGCAAGTGGCTTTTGGAGCACGTTTGAGACTCTCCGGGTTTCGCCAGTAAACAGTCTTCCAATCTGTGTAACACCATATTGCAGTCGACGACGGGCCGATGGCGTTTTCGAACGTTGGTGTCTCCTCTCCTGTTTTCATACGATGAAGCCCATCTCGGCTGAATTTCCACGTTGCCACGATTGGGAATCACGGGGGACGAGACGCCGGAGTACCTGGTTGGCGCCTCCTTCGAAGACACAAGGGGAGAAAACAGGCAGGACGCGTCCCTCTATTCGACGGGGAGAGCGGACGCTCGCTGCAGACGATTTCCTCCCTAAACGTCCAGCGGCGAGGCAAACTCGGGGGAGCCCGACGAGCCCCCACAATACAAACGAGGATGCACCCCGGACTACCTCGTGGGAGCCTGCGAGGAAAACGTGGACGAAAAGAAAGACGTGGGACGAGTCTATCTCTTCAACGGCAAGGGAGGGGAGGTGCCCCAAACCTCTGCGACTCCACCCGCACGGGCAGGAAGCAACTTTGGCTTGTCCATCGCAGAAATCGGAGACCTCAACGGCAGCGGTCGCATCCGATTTGCAGTCGGTGCGCCGCGAAGGGCGGCCGCAGTGGAGCGCGGGGCAGCCAGGCGTATCTGTACACCTCCTCCCTCTCCCAGCCGACCCAGGCCTCTCAGGCGAGGACGGCCGACAGCGACGCGCCGAATACGGGCATGGAGCGCGCCAACGATATTGCGGTCGTTATCGGCATCAAAGAGTACGAAAACAAAGACGTCCCCAACGTCGACGAGGCCCTCCGGGACGCCCGAGCGGTCCGCAAGCATCTAACCCGGACGCTTGGGTTCAGAGAAGAGAACATCATCTTCGCCGAAAATACGACCCAAGACCTCGAATCGGAGAAGGCGTACTTCGTCCCGTCGGACGCGAATCCGAACTACCTCCCGCAGAACGGCTATCCGATCAATCAGCTTTACGAGAACCTGGCGACGCTGCCCGCCGAGTCGGTCACCGTGGTGCTGGTCGCCTGCTTCAGCGGCGTGTCTGAAGCGGAAGAGCTCGTCAAGGACATTAGCCCGGCCGTTCTGAGTGTCGAGAACCCGATCCTGGGCATGGAAAACGGGTTGGCCATCACCGCCGGACGGCCGATCAGGTGAGCACCTGGTACAACGAGAAAGAGCATGAGCTCGTCCCCTACTACTTTCCCCAGGGCTTACAAGGGGCAACCGACGCGGATGGCGACCGCAAAATTACGGCCGAGGAGATGGGAGCATACCTTCTTGACGAAGTCTCTCACTGCGCCCAGCGGATGCACGGCCGCAAACAAACCCCACAGGTGGTGGGTCAAAACAAGGATCGTGTGCTTGGTGCAATACGAGACCGAGATGCCCGATCAGGGTGAATAGCGGTCCCTCCAACGCGAATCCCTCTTCAAGCCGAACCCTCTTCCCTTGGATACGAACCCTCCCTCGGGCCCTTCGTCCCCGCCGCAAGGCAATTCCCGCGGGCCATCCTCCGACCTGCGCGGCGCCCTCCGCCTGGTCATCGACGCCATCATCGGCGTGACCGATGTGGTGGAGGCCCTGCACCGTAACATTTCGGGCCTCGCCCCCCTCACCGGTTCGCCGCGAACGGGGCGGACGACGGGCATCGCCGGGCTCGTCTACTGGAGCATCCGCGGTCTCTCGCGCGTCGTGGGGACCCAGCTCGACACGGCTCTGGCCAAGCTCGCTCCGCTTCTACGGAGCCGGGCCCCCTCCCTGCAGAACGAAGCGGTGGGCGCCGCCCTGAACGGTGTCATCGGGGATCACCTGGCCGCTTCGAACAACCCGCTGGCGATCTCGATGCAGCTGCGCCGGGACGGACGGCCACTGACATTGAACCGGGAGGCGCTCGAAGACGCCATCCCGTCCCCCAAAACCAAGCTGCTCGTGTTGGTGCACGGCCTGTGCATGAGCGACCTTCAGTGGCACCGAAACGGGCAGGACCATGGTACCTCCCTTGCGCGCAGTCTCGAATACACGTCGCTCTATCTCCACTACAACAGTGGCCTGCACATTTCTACAAATGGTCGTCGGTTTGCCGAGCGGCTGGAACAGTTGGTTCAGGAGTGGCCCGTACCGGTGGAGGAGCTCGTCGTTCTCGGGCACAGCATGGGAGGAATGGTGACGCGCAGTGCATGTCATTACGCACAGCTTGAGGGACACGCCTGGCCGCGTCGGCTCAAGAAGCTCGTGTTCTTGGGTACGCCGCACCACGGAACCCCACTGGAGCGCGCCGGGAGCTGGGTGGATCACCTCGCGGAAATCAGCCCCTACACCGCGCCCTTTGCCCGCATCGGCAAGATTCGTAGCGCCGGGGTGAAAGACCTCCGCTACGGGATCCTCCTCGATACACGTTGGGACCGGGACGAGTCGCCTCACACCGCCGAATCGAAAATGCCCGTGCCGCTTCCCGACGGGGCTCGCTGCTTCGCGATTGCGGCCTCTAAGCAGCAGGCCCCCAACCGCACAGGCCCGCGGCTGCGGGGCGACGGCCTGGTGCCTGTAGAGAGTGCCCTCGGCCGGCACGAGGATCCGGCCCATTCCCTGTCCATTCCCGCCTCGCATCAGCGCATCTTCTACGGAATGGGCCACTTCGACCTCCTCAGCAGCCGGGAGGTATACGATCAACTTCATCGCTGGGTGGCCTCTTGACGGCGGTCCACACGTGCCTCGGCTGAAGCGACCGGCAGGTTGGACGAGAACGATTCGAGTACTGCGACGAGCAGAAACAGGCCGGCACGGATCGACATTTCCGTGGAGGAACGAGATCCCCCTGGGACCTCAAGAAAATTCGTTCATCTTCGTCTCCTATCCCACCTCTACCCTGTGCCTGAACTCGTCATCATCGCCGC
>CAZTDC010000237.1:0-5420 GCA_964612165.1 uncultured Salinivenus sp. | reverse complement strand
CGTCACGGTTCTCGATATAATCGTTGATTTGAATGGAGGTTCGTTACAGTGAGAATGGGAACCTCAATGGCGTGAATTCCGTGCTGCGTCGCTGAAGAACTCAGTTCGAATCCGTTTCTAGCGTGTAGATGTCCATTCGAAGTCGTCCCCTCCGCTCGCTTGGACTTGGAGTTGGGGGAATCGTCCTTCTGGTCGCGATCGTCGCGGTCGTACGGACCGCTCAGCTCGATAGTCGACAGGTTGAATCGAGCGATGGGGCGGCGGCCCCCATCTCGGTCGCCCCCGACGCCCCTGAGAAGCTCGCCCGCGCCCTCCAGTATAAGACCATCACAAAGCGGGAGCCGGCAAAGCTCGACAGCTCGGCCTACCACGACCTCTACCGCTACCTGGAGGATGCCTTTCCGGCGGTGCACCGGACGCTCGACACGACCCACGTCAATGATCTGAGTCGACTCTACACCTGGCCCGGCAGCGACTCCACGAAAGCACCCATCGTTCTGATGGCGCACGTCGACGTGGTGCCGGTCGAGCCGGGGACCCGAAGCGAGTGGACCCACCCGCCCTTCAGCGGGACTGTTGCCGACGGCCACGTCTGGGGGCGCGGCGCGCTGGACGACAAGGCCAGTGCGGTAAGCCTCCTTGAGGCTCTTTCGACCCTGATCCGAAACGACCTGCAGCCCTCCCGGACGGTACACGTTGCCCTTGGGCACGACGAGGAGGTGGGCGGGCCTCGGGGCGCGCGGGCCATCGCCCGACGGATCACCGCCGATGGTCCCTCGCCGGCCCTGGTTGTCGACGAGGGCGGGGCAATTACAAAAGGGGCCCTGCCCGGCCTCAACCGACCTCTGGCCGTGGTCGGCATTGCCGAAAAGGGTTATTTGAGCATCGAGCTTACGGCCGAGGCCCCCGGCGGACACTCGTCGGCGCCCCCCGACTCGACGAGCATCCAGATGCTGAACGCAGCGCTGGGACGGCTTCTCGACAATCCCCTGTCGTCGCGCCTGGACGGCATCACCGGCCAGATGCTCGACTACGTGGCGCCAGAGATGGGATTTCCCCTGCGGCTGGCCCTCGCCAATCGGTGGCTGACCGCCCCGGCAATCCGGTGGGCCCTCAATCGCAAGTCGACCACGAAGGCGGCCATCCGCACCGTGCAGGTGCCCACGCGCCTCGACGCTGGGGTCAAGGACAACGTAATTCCGTCAAGTGCCAGTGCCACCATCAACTACCGCATTTTGCCCAGCCAGTCGGTCGATGAGGTGTTGACCCACGTTCGGTCCACTGTAGGGGACCTGCCGGTGACGATCACAACGGGACAGACCAGCGAACCCACGCCGGTGTCAGATGTGGACAGTCCGCCGTTTCGGGTCCTCCAGCGCACGATTCGGGAAGTCACATCGGACTCCGTCGTCGTCGCGCCGTACCTGGTCCCGGGCGCGACCGATAGCCGCCACTACGCCGACGCCACCGAGCATGTGTACCGGTTCCTGCCATACACCTTAACGACTGGAGATCGGGGCCTCATCCATGGCACCAACGAGCGGATCTCCCGTTCGGACTACCGCACCCTCGTCCGCTTCTACGTCCAGCTCGTACGCAACGCAGATGCTCTTTCATCGCCTGCGTCGTGAGAGAAAGCACGTGGGCGACTGATTTTTTCCCAACCCCACCGCCAACTTCCCTTGACCGCAGCCGGGAGAGATCGAATCACGACTACAGCGAGCCGGGACCGGGGCAAATATTCGGTATGCTCGCGCTCAGGATGCCATTTTCTGGAGTCGGGTTGTAATTGGGGCACATTCCAGAAGCGCGTGGACCTAAAGGAGAGGGACTGTCGCTGAACCCCCTGTTTTGATTCTATCAATGTGAAGACTCATTTTTTCGGAAAATGCTCTTCTGGAGTTGAGAACATCGCGCGTCAGCCCGTTCCAAGAGGCTATTTTTTTCAACCACACATTGAGAACGGTGGGCATCATGACTGGACCCCGATCTTTGCTACCACTGCCTCTGCTCGTTGCTCTACTCCTCCTTTTCTCTGGATGCGACGGGGTGTCGGATAACGGGGCGTCGGACAGCGAGACGTCTACGCCGCCCGCGTTTACGACCGACCAGGGGTGGCATCGCTCCTCGATCGAACACAACGACCGGGAGCGGCTCTTCAAGTACTACGTGCCGGAGACCCTCTCGCCCGACGCGCCGATGGTGATGACCCTGCACGGCGCCACTCGCGGAATGGATGAGATGTTCGATCAAACGGTCGGAGGGGCGAACCGTGAATGGATTGACATTGCCGAGGAGGAGGGCCTTCTGCTGCTCGTCCCGAACGCGTCGCACGACCGGCAGCCCGTCTGGAACGATTGCACGCCCCTTCCCAAGAGGGGCGGGACCCCAGATGACTCGGGATACCTGGATCGTCTCGCGGACTGGGCAGAGAATCAAGCGGACGTGGATCCGGCTCGCTTCTACGTTTACGGCGTTTCCAACGGGGGGCAAATGGCCAACCGCCTTGCGATTGAGCACCCGGACCGCTTTGCCAGTGTTGCCGCCTTCATCTCCAACATAACAGCCTCTCTCGGCGAGGGCGAGGAGTGTGCACGGCCGTCCGAGCCCATCCCGGTTCTCACGGTGAGTGGAACGGACGATTCGGTGACGCCCTACGAGGGCGGCTATTCCGAAGATTGGGGCGACGAATTGCTCTCGGCCCCCGCCACTCGGGACCTTTGGGTGGAAAACAATCAGGCAGATCCGTCCCAGCCGATCGAAAAGGTCTACGACCGAAACGCCGATGATGAGCAGCGGGTCGTGTGTATAACCAGTCCTGCGCCGGAGACGGGAGCGGGCGTCCAGCTCTGTCGAGTGGAGGGGGCGGGGCACTCTCTCCCAACGATTGAACACCAAATTCCGGGGGCCCCGTCCAACCGCGACGTCGAGAGCGCCCGTCTGGCCTGGCGGTTCTTCCAGCGACAGTAGATTGCGGGCAGTGGCTAGACAGCGCTAGCCGAAGAGCAGTTGCACCACGTACACCGACGCCAGAAAGCCCACGAGGTCCGCAAAGAGGCCCGCGGGGACGGCGTGGCGCGTATCGCGGATGTTGACGGCGCCGAAGTAGACGGCGATCACGTAAAAGGTCGTCTCTGTGGAGCCGAACATGGTGGCGGCCATCTTAACGACGAGTGCGTCTTCGCCGTACTGGTTGATCATGTCGGCCACGATGCCGGCGGAGCCGGAGCCGGTGAGCGGGCGCACGATGCCCATGGGCACCACCTCGGCGGGCACGCCGATGAGGCCGAGCACCGGGTCGAGGGCGTTGACGAGGAAGTCCATGGCCCCGGACGCCCGAAACATCCCGATGGCGAAGAGAATCGCGATGAGGTACGGGATGATGGTGACGGCCACGTCGAAGCCCTCTTTGGCGCCTTCCACAAAGACCTCGTAGACCGGGACGCCTTTGATGAGGCCGTACAGCGGAAAGCCCACGAGAAGGCTCGGGAGGACGAAGTACGAGAGGATGCTTATGGTCGAGCGGATGGTTTCCAGCATGGCGTATTGGATGTCGAGGGGAGAGATCGTCGAGCAGGGTGGAGCAGTCCGATGCAGTTAGGCGTCGTCGGGGGAAGGGACTTCGTCGGGGGAGGCGGGGTCATCCACATCCTGGTTGCGGAAGGGGGCCGTGACGCGAAACCACGGCAGTCTGCTCAGAATGAGCGTGCCCACGATGCCCGCTATGGTCGAAAAGAAGGTGGCGAGTGTAATCGAGAAGATGAGCTGATTGATTTGCAGGCCCATGATGGCGACCAGGAGGGAGGGCGGCACCAGCTGGACACTCGACGTGTTGAGGGCAAGGAGCATCACCATGTCGTCCGACGCCTTGTCGTCACTCGGATTGAGGTCCTGAAGGTCCTCCATCGCCTTGATGCCGAGGGGGGTGGCGGCGTTGCCCAGGCCAAAGACGTTGGCCAGCAGGTTGAGCGTGACGTTGGCGAGGGCAGGGTGCCCCTCGGGCACGTTGGGGAAGAGGGGGCTTAGGATCGGGCGCACAACGCCGGCGAGGGCGTGGACGAGACCGGCCTCTTCCCCGATCTTGACGAGCCCAAGCATGAGCCCGAGAATGCCGATGAGGCCGAGGGCCAGCGAGGCAGCCGTCTCGGCGAAGTTGAGGGCGGCTTGGGCGATGGCGTTCAGCTTGCGGAAATGCACCGCTTCAAACTGAACGGCGGCCTGAACCTGCTGCTGGCCGGCCGCCAGGGCGGGAAGCTTCTGCAGCGTGCCCCGGAGCGCCTTGTTTTCGTCGCTCTCGTGGAAGGAGCGAATCGTTTCGAGGGGCTCGGGGAGCGAGGCCTCCGCGTCAAACTGCAGCTGGCGTCCGTCCTTCGTTTGCAGGAGCGTGCCCTCGTAGGAGGGGGCTGGCGTGTCCTTCACGCCGTAAAACTCCCTGTAGCCATTGGTGTCGATGCGGATCGTAACGGGCTGCCGCCGAGCGTCGGGCTGGTAGCCGTCCGGAAACTCGACGGTAACCGGCATCGGGGTCTCATTCCGGAACCGGTTCTCCCACAGTTCCTGGCTGTCCACCGCGAGGGCGAAGAGGAGGCTGAAGATGATCAGCCCCGACCAGATGTAATTGAGCATAGCGGGCAGTTGTTGGACTCAACGGTCGCGAACCGCCCACATCATACGAATTGCCCGCCGGAAGGGAAATGGGTCGTTCTGGGGGTAGTGACCGGAGGAGGGAGGCAGTCAATCCGTCGTCACGCGCTACGTGCGCAGCGGCGACCCTGCGCGAAGCGACACGGAGAGCGGAGGTGCCCAGCCTGTAGGCATCGGAGACGGAACTTCCCAATATTGAGATCTTCCTTTCTGTTTTCCGACGTGCGTTCGTCAACGTTAGACTCTGCGACACAGTGTGTCTTAAGAAAAACGGAAAAGGATGACTGAATGGGGTTGGGGGGGCTCCACGACAGGATTCCGATTGTCCGCGCAGTGCCCCATACCCTTCAAGACAAACCCGGGACTGTCCCCTCGACTGACCGGATGGACTCGGCCGCATGATCCCGGCTTGCCTTTCCTTACTTGATGTCGACCAGGAGGCAATCTGGGTCGGCTTCTGGGGCCGGAGTTTGGTTGGAATAAGATTTGTTTGTTAAATGTAAAACCCGCTTGATATCGGCATTTCTTTGCTCCTCAGAGAGGGTCCTGTTGCATCGCTTCCTCATTTCAAGCTTGTGACGAACCTGCAGAAGATGAGTCGGATTGTATTGGCCGCGCTCGGTCTGTTAGCTGGACTCGCTCACTTAGGGGCGGCCGACCTTTACGCTCAAGAGGCGGGACCTTCAACCAAGTCCTTCAATCTGTATGAGCAGTCGCCGAAGTACGTCACAAAAACCTGGTCGGTCGACGACGGCCTGCCCCTGAACGTCGTCCGG
>CAZTDC010000236.1:0-5430 GCA_964612165.1 uncultured Salinivenus sp. | reverse complement strand
TCGACTCGGTGATCTCGGCCCGCTTCTCGCGCTCGGCCTCCATCTGCTTCTCCATCGTGCGCACGATGTCCTGCGCCGGCTGGATGTCCTTGAGTTCATAGCGCATCACCTTCACGCCCCACGGGTCGGAGGCCTTGTCCAGCTCCTCGACGATCGCCTCGTTCATCGCGTCCCGCTCGCTGAAGGTGTCGTCGAGCGTGATCTTTCCCACCTCGCTCCGCATCGTCGTCTGCGCAAGGTTGACGGCCGCGAGGCGGTAGTCGTTGATGCCGTAGCTGGCCTTGTAGGAGTCCATGACCTTCAGGTACACGAGGCCGTCCACGTCCACCTCAATGTTGTCTTTCGTGATGCACTTCTGATGAGGCACGTCCAGCACCTGTTCGCGGGTCTCCTGGCGGTAGGCCACCCGATCAATGATCGGAATCGTAAAGTGGAGCCCGGGTGTGAGCGTGTCGTGGTACTTCCCGAAGCGTTCGAGGATGACCTCCTCGCGCATCTCGACGATCACGAACGTGTTGTAGAAAATAAATCCCGCGACGATGAGGAGGAGAAGAATGAGCGTCCACATGGGAAGGAAGGAGATGGATACAGAGAAACACGAAACAGGAGCAAGCTACTCAGGCAGTTGCCCCACAGTGTATTAGGTCAATTGCGTATTTCGCACCGCATAATGCCGCGGAGGTCTACTAAAGAGAAAACACGCAATGCGAAACATGGTCGTTACTCTTGAACGCGGGCCGACGGGTCGTAGTCGAGCCCGGACGAATCAGAACGGTCCTCGCTTTCGTCCTCCCGCACGTCGTTCGCCGAGAGGTCCGTGCCTGTGGCTTCGGAGAGCTCAAGGTCGAGGTCCGAGTCGTCGGCCGGCTCCACAATCCAGGTCAGGTTGTCGCGGTAGAGAAGTTTTGCCTCCGCTCCCTCCGGCAGTCGGCCCTCCACGGTACGGGCGTCCCACTCGGCCCCCCGGTAGCGGATGCGCCCGGTCTGGTCCTCTCCGACTTCCTTGACGACGCTCACCGTCTGCCCCATGGCCTCGGCGTCCTCGTTGGTCAGGTCCAGCGACGTTTCGCCGCGCACGAGGCGCATTGCGAGGGGGCGGAGGGCAATGGTCAACCCCACAGAGAGAAAGATCCACGTGAGGATTGCCGTCCACGGATCGACGAGCACACCCATGGCCCGGAAGCCGGCAATCACCAAGCCGCCCAGCCCGAGGAAGCCCGCAACGCCGCCGGGCACGAGCGTTTCCAGCCCCATGAGCAACAGGCCGCCAAGGACAAAGGCCCAGGTTAAAAAGGTGGGGTCCAGCAGATCCATGGCCACGGAATGACGAGTGCGACAGAGGCGGGCATCGACACCTGTAGAGGGAGAATATCGCACGCATGAACGAGGGACAAGTTCGTGGGGAACGTGCGATGGCGTATGAGGCGGCGGAATAGAGGCAATGCGCCGGAAAAGAATCTCCGAAATTGAAGATCTTAGAAATCGCTCCGTTAGCTGTCACGTGAGAGGCAGGGTCGTCGTCATGCCGGTGAGGATCCATCGAGATACCTTCACAAATCGTCTCCCCGCCATGACCGACGCAACGACCGCCCCCGACGCACGAACGTCCGCTGAGACCGCCACCGACAAGTCGTCTGGAGAACCGCCGCGTCTTGCGCCCATCGAGGAGCCCTCCTCGTGGAAAACGCGGCTCGTGTACATGCTTTCACGCTGGCAGGAGGGAACCGTCATCACCCCACTGAAAGTGGTCTGGGCCCGCATGCCCGAGGGATTGCGCCTCGCCTACGAGCTGAACAAGCACGAAGAGCGTCTCACGCTCGACCCCGAACTGCGTCTTCTCGTTAAGGAATTTGTCGCCACGATCAACGACTGTGCTTTTTGCCAGGACATCGCCGAGGCTGACGCGCAGGATAAAGACATCTCCTCCGAAAAGTGGGAGGCCCTCCTGCGGTACGACGAGCACCCCGCCTTCGACGACGCCGAGCGGGCTGCACTCGCGTACGCCGAGGAAGTCACCAACGAGGTTGATGCGAGTGACGAGACGTTTGATACCCTCCGTGCCCACTTCAACGAGCGCGAGATCGTCGAACTCACCTGGCTGGTGGCCCTGGAAAACTACTACAACCTCCTCAATCGTCCCCTCGGAATCGGCTCCGACAGCCTCTGCAAGCTCCAGGGAACCGATCGGCAGAACGGTGATGCTTAAGTGCCCGTGCTGGCCTTCGCTTCCGAATGCTTCACGCTCATGCCCCGGTGCTTTCATGCCTGATGCCTGGACGGACACGTTCGAAGCCCACCGCGACCGCCTGTTCAACCTCGCCTACCGGATGCTGGGGCAGGTGCAGGCCGCCGAGGATGCAGTGCAGGATGCCTATCTCCGCTGGCGCTCCGTGGAGCCGGACACGGTAGACGACCCCGGCGCCTACCTCACGACGATCGTGACTCGCCTGTGCCTCGACGAGCTCTCCTCCGCCCGGGCCGAGCGGGAGACGTACACCGGCCCGTGGCTGCCTGAGCCCGTCGTGGAGCCGATGGATCGGCCCGACCGGGCCGCCGAGCAGTCGGATGCGGTGTCGCTGGCGATGCTCGTGGTGCTGGAGACCTTGCCGCCTCGGCAGCGGGCCGTCTACGTGCTGCGGGAGGCGATGGAGCTGCCGTACACGGAGATCGCAGGCATCGTGGACGAGAGTGAGGCGTACTGCCGCAAACTCGCCCAACGGGCCCGCGACCAGATGGAGGAGACCGACGTGACCACTGACGCGCGCCCCGAAGAGCAGGCTCAGCTCATTGATGACTTCATTTCAGCCATCGAGAGCGGGGACGCCGAGGCCGTGGCACAAACCCTGGCCGAAGATGCGGTGGTCACGTCCGACGGTGGGGGCAAGGTGACAGCCGCCCGCCGCCCAGTCGAGGGCCGTGAGCACATCACCCGCTTCCTGCTCGGCGTTTCGGAGCAGGCGCCCGACGATTTGGAGGCCGAGTTCGTGCTGGTCAACGGGCGGCCCGGCCTCTTGGCGACCGTGGACGGCGAGCCGCAGAGCGTGTGGTTCTTCCACCTCCGCGACGGCCGGGTCCAGAACGCCTACGCCGTCCTCAATCCGGACAAGCTCCGACACGTTCAGCCGTACACGGGGTGATGTCTGTTGCTCCGTTTCACGAGGATTCGTGTTTTTGAGAACACAGTCGGGTAACGACTGGGAACCGTACGTTACGATTCCGCGACCGTGTGGGAATATCGAGGACTGAAGTTGCTTGTGCGGACGCCAGCCCCTTTGTTTCGCTCCCATTTGTCCTCGCCCCTATTCAGCCTCGCTGCCATGCGTTCTCCTCTCCATCTGACAGGCGTACTCGCCCTCGCGTGTAGTCTCGTATTTGGGGTGTCCCCGGCTCAGGCCGACGTGAATCCCCGTGAACAGCTGAAGCAGCACGTCCGCGACGCCGTGGAGAAGGTGAAGGCCGCCCCCACCGCCGCCGAGAAGCGATCAATTCTCGACGATGAGCTTCGCACGATGATCACGGCCCTGGATCGCGCCAAGAAAATGACCGGTCGCGCCGCTGAGAAGGAAAACATCGATGCGCTGCGAACCCGATTGCAGGAAAAGCTGGACGAGCTCAACGGCCAGAACGGCTACGCCCCCGTCCCCGACGGGCAGCTCAACACGTTTGCCGACTACGTCCAGCAAGACTTCGAACAGGCCGACCGGGTCCTTACCATCGGCGTCACCACGGCCCTGCTCATTGTGCTTATTCTCCTGCTCTTGTAAGCCCTGATCGGTGGTTCGTCTTGGCATGCGCCCGCTGAGCGGAACGAAGATCGTCGCCCCGATCGTGGGGCTGTTTTCCCTCCTGGTCGGCTGTCGAAGCGTGGTTTCCGTTCCGGACGCCGGGGACGAGACAGCAGTGCCGCCCGCCTCTATCCAGCAGCGGATTGTCGTGGTCGTTCACGGCGATGCGAGCTACCTGTACCACGACCGGGACGGCACGG
Source organism: uncultured Salinivenus sp. (assembly GCA_964612165.1). Lineage (GTDB taxonomy): Bacteria > Bacteroidota > Rhodothermia > Rhodothermales > Salinibacteraceae > Salinibacter. The sequence continues at coordinate 1,445 of CAZTDC010000236.1, read as the reverse complement.
CCCATCAGGCTGACGAGGAGACGCTCCGAGAGGCGTTCGCCGCCGCGCGCCAGATGCCGGACGCGGAGGTGTTCGTTTTTCACCAGCGCCCTCAAGACCGGCTCCTCGGCCTCTTTCCCCGCGACGACGGGACGTTCTACCACTTTCGACGGGGGCGCCTCCGGCACCGGACGACCTACGACCAGAACCGCGCCGACCCTCTCGCGGCGGAGGCCGCCCTGCTTCGTGCCCATCGGTCGCCCGAAGCCGATACCAGCCTGTTTACCGCCGCCCTCTACTACGGCCACGCCGTGCCGGAGCAGGCACAGACCGGCTACCACCGGTCCCGGCCCGACGCGTCCTTTGGCATAGAGGGCCTAGCTCAGGGGCTCGACCGACTGGCGGGGCTTGAGCACGCAGCATTCGACGCCGTGGTCCTCTCCACGTGCGACGGGGGCACGCCGCCCACGCTCGCGGCCCTTGCCCCACATGCTCATTCGGTGCTTGCCGCGCCCGGCGACCTCCATCTCTCGTTCGTCGACGCCGATCTCCTCTCGTCGGTTGCCAACGTAACCGAGTCGACCACGTGGACGAAGCAACTGGCAGAGCAGGCGTTTGACCGCCTCACGGCCCGCGTCACTACGGCGGTCACCCTTGCCACCTACGACCTCGACCGGGTTGGCCTCTCGGCCCGCCAGATGGCCCGACAGGTCCGCCCCGACACCTCCACGGCACCGACCGGGGGCCGTCACGTCGACTGCCGCCGGGTCCTCAATGCGCCAGTGGACACCAGCGGCGTTCGGGTTTGGCATCGGCCCGCCCGCTTCGGTCCGCAGGCGGATCGGACTGAGCATTCGGGATGGGGGTGCCTTCCCTCATCTGCCCTATAGCAACGGACGGATGCCCCGACGATGTAATTTCCCGGACGTCGCTCTTGACCCTTCCCGTTCGGAGGAAGATCTTGAAACGTTCACTGTTCTTTTTTCCCTGTCCGCCTCTACCTCATGTCCGACAACAAGCAGACCAAGTTTCTCCTCGGCGAAGCGGAGCTTCCCACCCACTGGTACAATATTAACGCCGACATGGAGGCGCTGGGCGTCGAGATGGCGCCGGTGCTCAACCCTGAGACCCGTGAGCCGGCGGGCGCGGACGACCTCGCGGCGATTTTTCCGGAGCCGCTCATCGGCCAGGAGATGGGCACCGAGCGGCACGTGCCCATCCCCGAGCCGGTGCGCGACGTATATCGGCTCTGGCGGCCCACGCCGCTCTTTCGGGCCCATCGTTGGGAGGAGAAGCTGGACACGCCCGCGAAGATCTTCTACAAGTACGAAGGCAATAGTCCCACCGGCAGCCACAAGCCCAATACGTCGGTCCCGCAGGCCTACTACAACGCGGAGGCGGGCACCACGCGCCTCACCACCGAGACCGGGGCCGGGCAGTGGGGGAGCGCGCTCAGCTTCGCCACG
>CAZTDC010000235.1:0-5489 GCA_964612165.1 uncultured Salinivenus sp. | reverse complement strand
GTACTCGGTGCCCGATCCAAAGGCACCGGCCCCCGGATCGTAGAGATACACCTTCGGTCCGCCCCCGCTGACGTTCCCCACGAGGTCCGCGTTGCCGTCGTCGTTGAGGTCGCGGGCGAGCACACGGGTGGGGCCGGAAGGAGCGGCAATTACCTGCTTGGTTCCACTGAACGATCCGCCTCCGGTGCCGGCGTGGTAGGCGATTTCGTTATTGCTCTCGTCCGCAAAGACAATGTCGAGGGTCCCGTCCTCGGTCACGTCGGCGATAGCCACCTCCTGCACGCTCCCGACACTGGAAGTGACGTCGGTCGAGGAAAACGAGCCGCTCCCCTGATTGAGGGCAACCACAATCTTGGACGAGGTCGCAAAGACGGCGTCGTACGTATCGTCCCCGTCGAGATCGGCAACGGCAACGGTATTCGTTGCATCCCCGTGGATCTCCGTTGAGGTGAAGCCTCCCATCCCGTCGCTCTCGTAGCGTGAGAGGGTAGAGATTCCTGAGACGGCTCCTGCGACGAAAATGTCGTCCCGGCCGTCGTCGTCGACGTCGTTAATGACGATTTCGTTTGGAATATCGAGGGCGACCTGCGTGAAGGAGCCGAAGCTCCCGGTCCCGTCGTTCGCGTACCACACGACCCCATTGTTCGCCCCCGCATACACCACGTCCGGCCCGTTGCTGTTGTCCACGTTTCCGGTGGCGAGGATCTTCGACTTCAAGAGAAACCGCAAGTCCGGAGGGGTAACGAGCGTTTCCTTGGTAAAGGAGCCGGTGCCATCCCCCGTGCGGAGGCCCACGAGATCCGTTCGCTTCGGCGTGGCCACAATGTCCAGGTTGGAGTCCCCGGTAAAGTCGACGGCCCTCGCAGCCCCCACACCAAAGCTGAACGAATCGAAACTCGACGCCGAGTTGAAGCCGGTCCCGTTGTTTTCATACAGATTCGCGTCGTCCCCGACGGTGACGAGGTCCGTATTCCCGTTTCCGGTGTAGTTGCCTGTGAGGAGTGCGAAGAAGTTGTGGGGACTCGTCGTAATGGCAGTGGCCGAACTGTTGAACGTCCCGTCCCCATTTCCGGAGAACCATGCAAGGTTGGGATCGCCGCTGGTATTGTCAGAGTAGGCGAGGAGGTCGAGGGTCCCGTCCGTATCCGGATTGGCGGAGGCAAACGCGACGTGCATCGGGGAGCTGAACGAGGAGGTTATTTCGCGCTCCGTGAAACTGCCACTTCCGTTGTTTTCGAACGCCACGAGCCGGTCATTGAAGGGATCCACAGCCACCAGATCCGGGTCATTGTCGTCTCCAACGTCCCCGGCATCAATAACCGTATCTCCCGAAGGAAGTGATGTGGAGCTGGATATTCCTCCTGAGCCGTCATTGAAGTGAACCGTCACGGCAAAGGCAGAGGCAACGGCCACGTCCGGTCCGTTCGACCCATCGAAGTCCGCGACGATGACGTCCATTGGTCCGGTCGGAGAGGCCAGGGTGGAGGGCGTTTCAAACGTTCCGTCTCCGTTCCCCTCAAGGAGAAGCACCTCATTCGCCCCCTCGTCGGCGACGACGAGGTCGCGATTGGTATTTCCGGTCAGGTCGCCGGACGCGAGAGCTACGGGACTGGAGACCGACGTGGTGATGTCCGTCCCTGGGTCGAGGCGGCTCGACGCCGTGCCGCTGCCGGTGCCGCTGTGGAACGAGATGCGACCGGTGGCGGTCTCCCCGACGACAACGTCTTGGGCACTCGTCGCATCGAAATTGGCCACCTCGACGGCCTGGGGCTTACAGACCGCGCAGGGTTCGTTGACGATCGTCTCATTCGTTTGTGCATGGACGGCCTGCGGGGGCAGGCCCGAGACCAGAAGAAGAACGGTTGCAAGAACACTTAAAAGAGCACCCGGAAGACGAAAGACAGAAGGAACCGCTGGGGAAAACATAAGGCAAGGAAGGTTGCAGGAAGAAGCGTGTGGAAACGGAAGCTTCCCACTGGGAAGGGTCAAAGGGTCCTCAGAGGTGTCGACAAGGACGGGACACCGACCGTCATCGTGAAGCATACAGATACGCGGAACGGCAAACGTGACATTCCCCCCCCTGAGCTATGACATCGACCGACAAAATTCCCCCTGAAATCTGACATTTCGAGGAAGGAGACCTGAAAACGGCCACCGGGCGCTTATTTGCCGTCCTGCTCGGTGTACGTCGAAGGAAGACAGCCGAAGTGCTCTTTGAAGTGTTTGACGAACGTCTTCGGCGTACCGAACCCCACGCTGTACGCGATCTCCGAGACCGTTCCGGCGTCGCCCGCCAGCAGTTCGGCCGCCCATTCAAGCCGGTACCGACGCACGAATTCACCGGCCGGATGGCCCGACAGCCGCTTGACCTTGCGCTGGAGATGCCGGGGGCTGACGCCGACGCCGGCTGCGAGGTCCTCGACGGTGAACTCCGCGCGGGACAGGTTGTCGTCAATGACAGTGGTGACGCGGTCGAGAAAAGCCTCCTCGGCGGGCGTCACGTCGACGGCCGGGGCCAGGAGCCGATCGTCGGACGTGCCGCTGGCTGCCCAGTCCCGGCGGGCCGCGAGCAGTTGCTCGATGCGGGCCTGAAGTTCGTCCATCGAAAACGGCTTGCGGACGTAGTCGTCGGCCCCGGCCCGGAGGCCTTCGACCGCGTCTTCGGCCGCAGCACGACCGGTGACCAGCAAAATGGGAATCCGGTCCAGCGTCTCGTCCCCGCGAATTCGGCGGATCAGGGCGCGCCCACCCATCTCGGGCATCACGACGTTGGCCAATACGAGGTCCGGATCGGCGTTACGAACTTTGTCGAGGCCCTCGGCGCCGTTGGACGCCTCGATTACGGAACCGAGGGAAGAGAGGTGACGACGAAGATAGGCCCGCACGTCGGCGTTGTCGTCGACGACGAGGAGCAGGGGGCGCTCTGAGTCGGAGCTTGCCGCCTTGAAGGGACGGTCCTCATCGCCGGTCCGATCCGTCTTCGGGGTGGTCCGCACGAGCGAAAAGAGAGAAGGAGAGTTGCTCGTGAACCGGGGGGCCTGAACCTCTTCTGCATCCACGGGGGAGAGGGAAAGACGGACGGTAAACGTACTTCCGGCCCCCACCGTGCTTTCGACGTCGATGGTTCCTCCGTGTAGTCGGGTGTATTCGCGGGCCATCGCCAATCCAATCCCGGTTCCGGACGAGTCCCTCTCTCCAGGCCGAAAAGAGGCGAACCGCTCGAAGACCTCTGCCTGCCGGTCGTCGGCAATTCCCCGCCCGGTATCCGTGATGTCGATGACGGCAATTGGGGGGGCTCCCTGGTTCTCGGCCGGCTCAAGATCGAAGGACACCGTGACCTGCCCTCCCCTCGGCGTGAACCGGAGGGCATTCGAGATCAGATTGCCGAATATCTTTTCGACCTTGTCGGGATCGAACTGACAGGGATGCGTGTCGGGACCAAGGTCCAGAGTGAGCTCTACTCCCGTTCGTTCCGCCGCGGGAACGAAGGCCCGTACGAGGTGACGGAGATAAACGACGAGATCCCGCTTCTCCGGCTGCAGTTCCAGTTCCCTGGTTTGCAGACGGGAGAGGTCGAGGAGGCGATCGGCCAGGCACCGAAGTCGATTGACGTGCGCCCGCATGTGCTTCAGGCGTTGGCGGAGGGGAGAGGGCACCTCGCCGAACGTCTCGTCGAGGGCATCCTCAATGCCGCCGCGAAGAAGCGTGAGCGGCGTTCGGAACTCGTGACTAACGTTGGCAAAGAAGTGATTCTGCTCGTCGACCAGGGTGGGGATCTGCTCAGTCCGTTCCCTCCCTCCTTTCCGTTCTGCCGTGGAGGGGACCTGTTGCGGAACGGCCGACGAACGGCCACTTCGGCGCCGATAAAAGAACCATACGCCGATCACAAATCCGATTCCCCCGAGAACGAGAACCGCCACCAAGCCGCACAGAAGCCAGATCCACGTCTCGTCATAGACCTGGGGAGCAGTCGCAACGACGTCTCCCCTCGGCCCCATCGTGACGAGGAAGAATAGAGCCGAGGCTGTGCATCGTGCCGAAAAGCAGGAACGACAACGGCACAACATGGGATCAGAAGCCGAACGGCCAACCTGCAGAGTTGCTAAAAGAAACTCTCACGAGCCGACCCGGCCTGAACGACCGCTCGTGAGTATTTACCACTCACATCAAATAAAACGTGATCGTTACAATAGTAGACGCGATCACGGAAAAGATCAAGATCCTACTTCACAGGCCGTTCACCGAAAAATCCGCTTTATTCGGAGAGATCCTGGAGAGGAAGATCCTCAGAAGGGACGACCCGCGGAGAAGTGTCACGTATTGGCTGCAGAACATCGAGCACGGAGAAGACCTCCTTCCCACTGCACACACCTCGACGTGTGTGTCACGAAGAAGGGAACGACGATTTTGAATTCGCCGCCGACCTGTCCGTCCGCGTTCAGGAACCATAGCCGCTCGACTCTACCTCCCAGTAGGGACGATTTGATCTGTGGAGAATATTTGGCCAAGTTATGATGTCCTGTTCTCCTTTCGGCGCACGTCCTATACGGCCCATACACTTGAACTTCGACCGCCGAACGATTTCTGCCTTCTTGGCCCTCCTGTTCGTCCTGGGAGAGGCCCACGAGATCGTCCACACGGCGGTGGGACGGCTCCTCTGCGGATGCTGGGGCCCGCGCGACTTCAACGTGTGGAGGCTCTGCGAGGGCTGCAGCGAGGAGGTCTCACTCTCAATTCTCGCAACGATCGTGGGGCCGGTCTTTACATTCGGCGTCATCTGGTGGGGATATGTCCTGATGCAGTCTCACCGGTCCGCCGATCAGACGTCCTTGGGGTTCTGCCTGGTGTTTGGGGGCATGCCGTTCACCCGCATCTTCACGGCAGCGATGGGGGGAGGCGACGAAGTGTATTCCCTGCAGCAAATTTTTGCCAACGGCGCGGAGTCGACGCCACTCTGGCTGCTCGGGCTCACAATCGTCGTGCTTCTCTCTGCACCGCCCCTGTACCGAGGATTCCACGTGCTCTCCGCCCGATGCAGATGGACCACCTTCCTCGGCTTTCTTCTCCTTCCCTTCGTCCTCTACCTCTTCGTCGTGCTCGGGCTCATGAATACGCTGCTGGACCAGGGGCTCCTGGATCAGGACGGACTCATTGGCTCGCCCGTCCTCCTAAACGTATGGACTGTCTTCTGGGTGGGTCTGCTGGCGACTACCTGGAAGGGACTGTATTCGCTACTGAAATCCGCTCCTGATCCGGAATCCTCGTAGACTCAGTCCCGCCCCTCTACCGAAACTCCTTCTCCTTGCTCAACACCCCCGGCAGGTCCGTGACGCCGAACGGGCCGTGGCGGTAGAGGAAGGGCTCGCCGTACGTGGCGCCCACCTTGTAGCCGTAGGTGCGGGCGCGCGACTTCACCCATTCGAAAAACTCGGGATTGGACACGAACGTCTCCGGCTCGTCCTCAGCGGCCTCGTAGTCGGGATTGTGGA
>CAZTDC010000234.1:0-5496 GCA_964612165.1 uncultured Salinivenus sp. | reverse complement strand
AGCCCGACTCGCGCATCGAGCGGTCGGCCTTGTAGAAGAGGGACGTGAGCGTGTCCGCCTCGGCGTCGTAGAAGAGAGACTCGTCGTAGGCCGACACGTCGTTCCCGCGGTAGTAGGCCCGGATGCGGTCGTAGTGGCTCTGCCCTTCCGCGTCCTGCTCGCCCATGACCACCTCGGGGGCCGGTCCCTCTCCCAGCCCGTAGTAGCGCGAGAGCCCCGTGTCGCCGGCCCGGTGGGGGCCGGTCGTCCAGTACTCGTAGTAACTCCGGAGTTCAGGGATCGCGTCGGCCACCCACGCCGTGTCGCCCGTGGCGTCGAATACGTCCCGCACCATCGTGGCGAGGAACGGCGGCTGCGAGCGGGTGAGGTAGTAGGTTCTATTGGCGTTGAGGACGGTGCCGTAGTGCTCCACCTGATAGAGGTGGTTGTCCGTCATGTGCTTGGCCATCTCGACCCGTCCGGCTTCGAGCAGGCCCATCGCAATGAAGTAGCTGTCCCAGCCGTACATTTCGTTGAAACGGCCCCCGGGGACGACGTACGGATGGGGCAGGTAGAGCAATCCATGGGGATCGATCTCGTCCATGTGCTCCCGCGGCTCCTCCGGAAGCACGCGCAGGTCGACCTGCCTCCAGCCCTCGTCACTGAGGGACCGATCGAGGCGCTGGCGCACCGCGGCGGTATCCTCGCTGGCCGCCACGTAGAGGGGCCAGGGCGTGCCAGGTTCGTGATCGACCTTCTCGTCCGGAAGGGCGTCGAGCACGTCGTCGTGGGAACGGGTGAGGGTGGCCCAGGTGCGGTCGATGTAGCCCCGCAGTGTGTCGAGATCAGTCGGCGCTGGAAGGGCAACTTCAGTGGTGGGATCCTGCCCCTGAGTAGGAGGCGCCTGCTGGGCGAGGGCCGACTCGGGAAGAGCGTTCGCCCCCATGAAGAGGACGACAATGAGCAACAAGCTGCTCCGGCGCACGCGGCGAGGAAGGACGGTCATCGCATGCCAGCGTGAATGTCAATGGGGAGTGACCACATCACTCGCCTCCCAAGGTCGGAGGCATATACAATCCGAGTTGTGGGTTATGTAGAGTAATCAATGCTCACCCCTGCCGCAAGCCGAACGAAGGCCCGCGCGTCCCCGGCATACCTCCTCCGACGGGAAGCAGATGAGCCACCGTCGCTCGACAAGCAATCAACATCCATCTCCCTCGGCCCCTTCCCGAACGGGAAACTCACCCTTCCCCCTGCCGGTTCGAGAGGTCCTGTCGAACTTCCCCTCGTTTAGTCTCTTGCGTTACCGATGGACACCCTCGAAAACCGCGTCGCCGACAGCGAAATCCAGGTGTTCAACCTGGAGGATCTCTGGGACGACCGCCCCGTCACGGAGATCGACATTAGCACGTTCCTGGTTGAAGGCCTTATGCTGAAGGAGAAGGAGTTTCGCCAGGAGGTCAAGGAGCACGACTGGTCGCAGTATGAAGACGAGCACGTCGCCCTCTACTGCTCCACCGACGCCATCGTGCCCACCTGGGGCTACATGCTCATCGCCTCGAAGCTCCACGACACGGCCCAGTCCACCACGCTCGGCCGCGCCGACGACCTGCGCCGCGAATACTACGTGCAGGCCCTCGACGACGTGGAGTGGTCGGCCTACGGTGACAAGCCCGTCGTCGTAAAAGGGTGCGGGAGCGACCTGGTGCCCGAAATGGCGTACGTCCGCGCCACGCAGAAGCTGCAGGAGGTGGCGCGCAAGCTGATGTACGGAGAACCCTGCTCGTCCGTCCCCCTCTGGCGCCGCCCGAAGGAGAACAAGCCCAAGCCCGACGCGAAGGCGGTGGGCATCAAAAAGCCGGACCTCCCGTCCCCGAACTCCTGAGGCCTTTCCTCTCTCGAGACGCGCTTGTGCGTGCGTCTGAACAGTTCCCTCTCTCCGGCGCTCCTTGAACTTCGTCTATGTCTGCGGACGCTTCCCTCCACCTCCTCACGGGCTGGCTGTCGTCTCTCATGGAGTGGCTGGACCAGAGCCCGCGCTATCGCTGGGCCCGCCGCTTCCTGCACCGCCACGAACAGGCCGTTCCCCCCTCCCTCTTTCTCGGCGGGGTCACCTGGGATGCCCTTACCCTCCAGCGCATCGACGCCCTGCTGGACAACCTCATCCTGGGGATTTACCTCGTTCTCCTCGGCGGCTTTGTGGTGCTCGGCACCCTCGCCCGGAATGATAATCCCCTCCCGACGTCGCTTCAAAAGTTGAGCACGTGGGCCCCCAGCGCCATTCAATTTCTGGCCGGGGGCCTCTTTAGCGCCTACGTCATCTACTACACGCGAAGCGCGTCCCTCACCACCGCCTCCCTCTTCCTGCTCGTCCTCGTGTCCCTGCTCGTGCTCAACGAGGTCATCTGGAGCCGTCTCTGGAGCGCGTACGTGCTTATCGGAGTGTATTTTCTGGCCGTCTTTTGCTACTTCACCTTTTTCCTGCCCACGGTGCTGGGCACGATGGGCTTCGGGGTTTTCCTCACGAGCGGCCTCTTGAGCGCCGGTTTCGTCATCGGCCTTATTCTCTTTCTGGACCGCCACGGCGTCTTCGACAACAACCGAGCGTTCCTCGGAGCCGTGACCGTCGTCCTCGCGCTGCTTGGGACGGTCATCCTCTTTTACGTCAACCACTGGATCCCGCCCGTGCCGCTGGCCCTCAAGGAGAGCGGCGTGTACCACGATGTGACGCGCGAGGAGGACGCGTTTGTGCTGCACTACGAGGAGCCCCCCTGGTACCGCCCCTGGAAGCGGCAGGACGATCCGTTTCGCCTTGCCCCCGGCGACACCGTGCACTGCTTCGCGTCCGTCTTCGCCCCTACCGACTTTCAGACCAAAGTCTACCACCACTGGCAGTACTACAACGAGGAGAAGGGCAAGTGGATGGACACCGACCGCATTGGCTACCGCGTGGTGGGCGGCCGGAGCAATGGGTACCGGGGATTCACGTTTAAGCGCCACGTGCATCCTGGGGAGTGGCGCGTGACCCTCGAAACGACCGACCGCCGCCCCATCGGCCGCGTCCGCTTCGAGGTCGTCCCGGCCGATTCCACACACGACCCGGCGTACGCGACCCGCCACTACCGGTAGCCGGGAGGGGGCCGGGGAGCAGCCGCACCGCTCACTCTAGCAAAGCGTCCACGCGCCTCCCCAGGTCTTCAAGATCAAAGGGCTTGGTGAGGTAATCGTCGGCCTTGGGATCGCCGGTCTTTCGCTTCAGTTCGTCCTCCGGGTGGACACTCAGCATGAGTGCGGGCGCGTCGATTCCGTCCTTGCGGGCGTCGCGCAGTACCTCGGTCCCGGTCTTCCCGGGCAGTCGCCAGTCGAGGAGGATGACATCGGGGTTGGTGGCCCGGATGGCGTCGAGGGCCTCGTGTCCTTCGCCTACGGTTTCGACCTGGTACTGCTTGTAGGAGAAGTAGGATTCGAGGCCAAAGGCCAGGTCTTTGTCGTCCTCAACAATTAGCAGGAAGGGCGAGTTGGAGGCTGTGGCTTTACGGGAGTCGCGGGCGGGCATGGTACGGGGTAAGGGGGAAGGGAGGAGAGCAGGCAGGCCGACAAAAAAAGAGCCATCAGTCTTTTACACCTGCTACGTACGAGATGCACTCGCTCAGCGATGCGGATCAGGATTGACGAGGCGGTTATTTTGCCGGCCAGGGGTGACGGGGCGGTTATTTTGACGACGCCGTTGGCCGCTTCCGCTTTGATGTGGTCCAGGCCGAACTCGACCCACGATCCCGACTATGCGGCTCGCTTCTATCGAAGACCGCAGTGATGCGTTACCGAGAAATGGAGATCTCTTCCCGTATCACGTTTCACGCACCACTCAGTACCCACTTTCTTCAATCGAGCCGACCATGCCGATGCAATTCGACGTCACCGACCAAACCATCCTCGTCACCGGCGCCAGCCGCGGCATCGGGCGCGCCATCGCGCTTGCCCTGGCCGACGCCGGCGCCACCGTCGCCGTCCACTATGGGCAGAGCCGCGCGGCCGCCGAGGAGGTGGCCGACGCCTGTGGGAACGGAGCGAAACCCATCCAGGCCGACCTCTCGGACCTCGACGCCACCGACCGCCTCTTCGACCGGGTCGTCGACACATTCGGGCCCGTCGACGCCCTCGTTCTCAACGCCGGGGTGGCCCGACCCGCCGCTCTCGACGCCGACACGGCGGCCTGGTCCGACGCGTGGACCGACACCATGCACGTTAACCTCCGGGCCCCGGAGCTTCTGTGCCGCCACGCCCTGCCCCACTTTCAGTCCCGACAGCCGTCGGGAGGGCGCATCATCAGCGTCGCCTCCCGCGCGGCCTTCCGGGGCGACACGCCCGACTACATGACCTACGCCGCCTCGAAAGCCGGGCTCGTCGCCCTCACCCGCTCGGTGGCCCGCGGCTTTGGGGACGACAACATCAAGGCCTTCACCATTGCTCCCGGCTTTACCCGTACGGACATGGCCCAGGACTTCATCGACGAGTACGGAGAGGAGCACGCCACCAGCGACCTCGCCCTGAGCGATCTCACGGAGCCCGAAGACGTGGCCCCATTTGTCGTCTTTCTTGCCAGCGGCCACGCCGACCACGCCACCGGCACCACCATCGACGTCAACGCCGGCAGCTACGTGCATTGAAGCACCCTGTCTCGCGTGCGCCCCTGTCAGAACTCCAACCGCGCCCGTAGAGTGGAGGAGAAACCAGCTACGAGTCGAATGCCCCCTCTTCTACCCGCTCAAGGAACTCGCCCACGATCTCGTTGAATGCCGCCGGTTTCTCCACCGGAAGGGCGTGCCGGGCATCCTCCACGACCGCAAGGTCGGCGTGCGGCAGCTCGGCTGCGATTCGATTCTTTTCTGAGACGGGCGTGTAGTCGTACTCGGCGGCGACCAGCAGCGTCGGAGCCGAGATGCAGGACAGGCGATCCCACACGCTCCATCCCATAATGGCGTCAATCGACCAGAGATAGGCCTGCTTGTCGTTCTCTGCCCAGCGCTCGACGAACTCGCGTCGCAACTCCTCCTGGTCGGGTTTCACGAACAGCCGATCGGCGATGAGCTTTCCCACCCGCCGCATGCCCAGTATCTGCACCGCCATGCGGCGCGAGAGGTAGAACCACACGTCGTGCCACGTCTGCAGCTCCGCGTCGGCCACGCTGTTCGCGACCACGAGGCTGCGCACGAGACGAGGCGCGTCGGCCCCGAGCTGGAGCGTCACCATACCGCCCATCGACAGCCCCACGACGTGGGCGGGAACGGCGTCGCGCTTGCGCAGGAGCACGGCCACGTCCCTCGCGAACTGGGCGATGTGGTACGGCCCCTCGCTCCGACCCGACCGCCCATGCCCCCGGAGGTCCACGCGGAGGACACGATAGTTGTCTTCGAAGTGAGCGACCTGCTCGAACCAGTCGCGACTGCTGGAGCCGAGGCCATGTACAAACAAAATCGGCTCCCCCGTCCCCGTCTCGTCGTAGTAGAGCCGAGTGCC
>CAZTDC010000233.1:0-5508 GCA_964612165.1 uncultured Salinivenus sp. | reverse complement strand
CGCCGATCGACTTCACGCGGCGATTGCTGAGGTGGTCAATGTCGTCGGCCGTGCTCTCCCCGTTTTGCAGCCGGATGAGTTCGCGCACGATGCCCACGACATCTTCTTTGGCGAGCACCTGCGTGTCGGTATCCACGTCGATGCCAAGGCGCTCGTTGATGCGGTGGCGGCCCACGTCGCCCAGGTCGTAGCGCTTCTCATTGAAGAAGAGACGATCGAGGGCCTGCTGGGCGGAGTCGAGGTCGGGGGCCTCGCTGCCTCGCAGCTTCTGGTAAAGGTGGTTCAGCGCCTCTTCTTCGGTGTGCGTAGGGTCCTTCTTGAGGGTTTCGACGAGCGTGCTCTTGTCCAACTCATCGTCCCCCATGTCCTCGTCTTCGCGGACGAGGTACACTCGCGTGATGTCGTGCTCCTCAAGAACCTCCCAGTCGTCCTCCTCAAGCTCGTGCTCGGCGGGAATAAGAACTTCCCGCTCCATTTCTTCATCGACGACCTCCCCCGTGTCCTCGTCGACAATTTCAATCGTCTTGTCGATCGTGACGCTCGTGGCGAGCTCTCGACCAAGGTGCTCCTCGAACTCGTCCTCGCTTTCGATATCGACCGGATCGGCGAAGCCGAACATCCGGATGATTTCCTCGTCGCTCGAATAGCCGAGCGCCCGAAGGAGCGTCGTGACTGGCACCTTCTTCTTCCGATCTACGTATGCCCAGAGCACATCACGGACATCGGTGGAGAACTCCATCCACGACCCGCGGAACGGGATGACACGGGCGCTGAAAAGCTCAGTCCCGTTCGAGTGGATTTCCTTCTCAAAGAAGGCTCCCGGACTGCGGTGGAGCTGCGAGACGATGACGCGCTCGGCCCCATTGACAATGAAGGTTCCCCGGTCTGTCATAAACGGAAGCGTTCCGAGGTAGACCTCCTGCTCGATGGCCTCGATGGCCTCCTCGTCGCCGTCCTCCTCCTTGCTGGTCAGGCGAAGGGTGGCCTTGAGGGGGACCGTGTAGGTAAGCCCCTGATCCATGCACTCCTGCACGGTGTGCTTCGGAGCATCGAGCTCGTAATTCACGAACTCGAGGGTGTACCGCTCCCGGCTGTCCTTAATCGGAAAGTGCTCGTTAAAGACCTCCTGGAGGCCCACATTTTCGCGGTCCTCCGGAGGGACATCGTCCTGGACGAAGTCGTGAAAGGTCTTGATTTGGACATCCAGGAAGTCTGGATAATCCCACACAGACGGAATGTCGGCAAAGCTCTTGCGAGGCTTTGCGTCTTCAAGATGACCGCTGGTGGAGATATTCCCGTTAAGAAGGGTCGGCATAAGCTACAGAATTCGCTCGCGTAGAATGTACGTTCGCAGTTCGTCCGAAAGACCGGTCGACACACGACGAACGGACGTCGTCGTGTAGTCTGAAATAGGAAGGCATCCCATCCTCAACCATGTTCTCCCCTCAGGCCCAACGGTGTAGGGCCGAGAAGGACGTCCACAAAAACAGGACGTACAAGCGTGGGGGACACGTCAGGGACCCTAAACTCTGAAGAGTGGGGCACGTGCAGAAACTCCGCCGGATGGATTCGAATAGAGGATGAGGAATCGTCGGCTTGCCCCCGCCGACACCTGTGCCCGCTCTCGTCGCGATGCAGATCGAAGAGCCATGCGCTCTACACGAACAACCTGCACGAGCAGAACAACGGCCCGGATTTAGGGTTGTTTCACACCGTCACGTAACGAAGACGCATCTGTGCCGCCCATCCGGCTCAGACGCCGAAGGCCAACCCCCGAGCACCCGAAGGTCGGCCCGTCGGCGCTGCAAAACGTTGACGGATTCACAGGCAGACCTCGCCTGAACCTCCGTCTGTTACTGGAGCTCGATTTCGGCTCCGGCCTCTTCGAGCTGGGACTTGAGTTCGTCGGCCTCGTCCCGAGCGAGCCCTTCCTTTACGGGGTTCGGGGATTCGTCGACCAGCGACTTGGCTTCCTTCAGGCCCAGGCCCGTAATGGAGCGGACCTCCTTGATAACCTGAATCTTGTTTCCGCCAATGCCGGTGAGCACGACGTCGAAGACGGACTGCTCTTCCTCTTCGTCTTCGCCGCCTCCGCCGCCACCGTCTCCGGCAGCAACGGCCACGCCCGCCGAGGCCGGCTTGATGTCGTATTCTTCTTCCAGATGATTTGCCAGTTCGCTGGCTTCCTTGATAGTAAGTCCAACGAGCTGCTCAGCAAGTTCTTCAATATCAGCCATAGGTATAAAAGGGTTTTTCTCCTGCGGCGGTCTCAGCCCCGACACTCTTCGGAGCTGCGCCGCGCATTAAGGTGAATGAGTGTTTGGGAATGATTGGCCAGGCCGCACCACCCTCCGGCGCGACCGGGACAATCAGAACTATTCGTCGTCGTCTTCGGAGAGGCTCTCGATAATACCCGCCAGATTTTGGCCGGCTCCCGTGAGGCCGCCGACAATGTTCTGGGCAGGCGACTGCAGCAAGCCCACGATTTCGCCAATCAACTCTTCGCGGGACTTCAGGTCAGCCAGCGTATCGAGAGCATCCGCTCCTTCGTAGAGTTCGCCCTCGATCCAGGCAACCTTTAGCTCCGGGCGCTCCACATCCTCGTCCTCCACGAAGTCCTGGATAACGCGCGCCGGCTTTGCCGGATCCTCGCTAAAGGCGACGGCCGTCGGCCCCGCAAAGAATTCTTCGAGGGCGTCCATGCCCTCCAGACGGTCGAGGGCAATCTTGGCCAGGGTGTTCTTGGTCACCCGATATTCGACGCCGGCCTCGCGAAAGCGACCGCGAAGGTCATTGGATTGGGCCACGGTGAGGCCCGAAAAATTCGTCAAGTACAGGATCGGGTATTCGTCGAGCTTCTCCCCGATCTCGTCGATAATTTCGGCTTTTTCGGCTCTGTTTTTCGGCATGGCAGAAAGAAGTCAGTCGGTACACAAGTTTAGAGGAGGGGCGGCATGCAGCGTTATCGGGCCTCCGAGAGCACGGACCGTCGGTCAATGTCAATGGGCGGTCCCATCGTGGCCGACATGGTGACCGAGTGCAGATAGATCCCCTTCGCGGACGCCGGTCGAAGGCGCACCACTTCGCTGAGAAAGGCCTTCGCGTTCTCGTAGAGCTCCTCGGCAGAGAAGGAGGCCTTCCCGATCGGCGTGTGAAGGTTGCCACTGCTGTCGACCCGAAACTCGATCTTTCCGGACTTCACCTCATCAATCGTCTCGGCGAGGTCCATGGTCACGGTTCCGCTCTTCGGGTTCGGCATGAGGCCTCGGGGACCGAGGATGCGTCCGAGCTGCCCGACCTGCCCCATGACGTCCGGCGTCGCAATGACGACGTCAAAGTCGAGCCAGTTTTCTTCCTGGATCCGGTCAATGTAGTCGTCAAGCCCGACGTAATCGGCGCCGGCCTCTTCTGCTTCCTCCTGTTTGCCTTCACTGGCCAGGACGAGCACGGTGACGTCGCGCCCCGTGCCATGAGGAAGGGTAATGGACCCGCGCACCATCTGGTCGGCGTGCTGCGGCTCGACGCCCAGGCGCAGGTCCATGTCCACCGATTCGTCAAAGTTTGCGGTGGCCGTTTCCAGCGTGAGCTCCGCCGCTTGCTTCAGGCTGACGGGCTCCTCCTGTTCGTCAACGACCTCTTTTGCTGCTCGATAGCGTTTTCCTTCTGTATTCGCCATAGTTGGGTTGCGGTTGTGCGGTGCGAACGTCCTCCCGACCGGTTGTCGGCAGAACTCCCGCGTGAATGAGTGACGCGCTTGAGGGGGACGACCCAACAGGGTCGCCAAACGACACCAACGCTACTCGGTGCTCTCCGGCCTGCTTTCCACCTCAATGCCCATTGACCGCGCAGTGCCCGCAATCATGCGGGCGCCCTGCTCGGGGGTGTGGGCGTTGAGATCCGCCATTTTCCGCTCGGCGATCTCAATGCAATCCTGCCACGACACCGTTCCGGCGTGTTCCCGAAGCGGATCGCCGGCCGCGGTTTCGATGCCGGCTCGCTGCTTCAGCAGGATGGATGCCGGTGGGCTCTTGACTTTGAAGTCGAAGGAGCGATCGGCGTAAACCGTGATCTCGACCGGCAGCAACGTCCCCATCTTGTCCTCCGTCTCGGCGTTAAACGCCTTGCAGAACTCCATGATGTTGACGCCGTGCTGCCCAAGAGCCGGGCCAATGGGCGGGGCCGGATTGGCCTGACCGCCTTTGATTTGAAGTTTGATTTCCGCTTCTACAGGTGCAGCCATGTGCTCGTAAGCGGTACGAACGCCTCCCCGACAGCATCGGAGCGGCTCCCGCTGCTTTATTCGGAAGTCTTGCGAGAGTCAGCCGGGCGGACCGGCTTAAAGAAGTCGCTACATTCGAGGACGGCCGTGCCGCCCCGAAAAACTATTCTTCGTGTTCGACCTGAAGATAATCAAGCTCCACGGGCGTTTTTCGCCCGAAGATGGACACCATTACCTTCACTTTCATCTTTTCAGGGTAGACCTCTTCGACAAAGCCGTTGAAGCTGTCGAAGGGCCCGTCCACGACCTTCACCGGATCGCCGGCCTTAAATGGAATTTCGGGCTTCTCTCCACGCTCCTCGGCGCGGTCCATCTTGCCGAGAATACGCTGGACCTCTTCTTTCCGGAGCGGCGTGGGGTCGTCGCCGGTCCCCGTCGTCAGGAAGCCGATGACCGACGGAAGATCCTCGGCCATGTCCCGAAGCTCGTGAGTAAGCGTGCAATTCAGCAGAATGTAGCCGGGAAAGAATGTCTTCTCCTTCGTCTTCTTCTCCCCACCCTGCATCTCAAAAACCGTTTCCGTGGGAATCAGGATCTCCTCCACCTGATCCTCGAGCCCCATTCGCTCAATTTCATTCTCGAGGTAGCGACGCACCTTCTTCTCGTGGTTGGAGAAGGTCCGAAGAACGTACCAAGTGTCGTCGTTTTCCTCAGCCATAACGAATGGGATCGATTGCTAGGACAGCGGAGTGGGCACTCTTTCTCCCTTCTCTACTGCTGATATAGAAACTCGAGAATTCTCCCGAGCGCCTGGTCCGTCAGGTAGATGAAGGCGGAAATGATGACGGTGGCCACAAGGGTGATGAGCGTACTACTGATGAGCTCATCCCAGCTCGGCCAGTTCACCTTCTCCATCTCCGAAATTACGTTCTGGAGGTACTCCCAAATCCACATAACACCAGATCTACTAATCAAAAAGAGGAAACCCGTCGGTCGATTGCCGGAAGGCGATCGGATCTCCCAAATGGACCTGTTCGGGGCCGCCTACCGCCCTCACCCCTTGATTGCACGGACGGGAGGACTCGAACCCCCAACCGGCGGATTTGGAGTCCGCTGCTCTGCCAAATTGAGCTACGCCCGTGTGCCGATTTGGGATAATGGCCTTCGGAGTATGGCTTCCAACCCCAAGACCGCAAAACCCAAATCTTGATTCGGTTAGTCCAGAATTTTGCTCACGACGCCTGCCCCGACCGTCTGCCCCCCCTCCCGAATCGCAAACCGAAGGCCCT
>CAZTDC010000232.1:5056-5524 GCA_964612165.1 uncultured Salinivenus sp. | reverse complement strand
GTAGCTCATCAGGGGCGTGCCCTTGCGCCAGTCGTGCGGGTAGTTGTGGAGATGCGTTTCGTGCTTGTAGAGGCGCCCGCGGCCCTTGAGGTGATCGGTAATCACCTTGTCGGCATCCTTGAACCACATGCCCTCCACGAGCGGCGCCTCGTCGGTAAACTCGCCGTCCTTGTCGATGGGATTGAGAAGCGGAAGCCCCCGCTCCTGGCCCACGGCGTAGTCCTCTTCTCCAAAGGCGGGCGCCAAATGCACGATGCCCGTGCCCTCCTCGGTGGAGACGATGTCGGCATCGAGCACGTACCAGGCGTCGTCGCCGGGCTCGGCCTCGTCGGTAAAGTAGTCAAAGAGTGGCTCGTACTCCCGGCCGATCAGCTCCTCGCCGGAAAATGTCTCTTCCACCGTATAGTCCTCATCAATCACGTCGTCGAGCAACGCCTCGGCCAGGATGAGGTACTCCTCGCCCTGGTG
>CAZTDC010000232.1:0-5046 GCA_964612165.1 uncultured Salinivenus sp. | reverse complement strand
ACGTAGGTGAGGTCCGGCCCCACCGCGAGGGCCGTGTTCGAAATCAGCGTCCACGGTGTGGTGGTCCAGGCCAGGAAGTAGGTGTTGTCCGCGCCCGCCACCGGAAAGCGGATGTAGACGCTGGGATCCTGCGTCTCCTCGTATCCGAGACTTACCTCGTGGGAGGAGAGCACGGTATGGGAACCGGGACTGTACCACTGAATCTTGTGTCCCTTGTAGAGCAGGTCCTCCTCCTCGATCTGCTTGAGGAGCCACCAGACCGTCTCGATGTAGTCGGTCTCGAAGGTCACGTACGGATCGTCCAGGTCCACCCAGTAGCCCATCCGCTGGGTCAGGGTGTCCCAGAGGTCCTTGTACTCCAGGACGCTGTTGCGACAGGCCTCGTTGTACTTCTCGATGCCGTACTCCTCAACGTCGGCTCGGGTCTTCAGGCCCAGTTCCTCTTCCACCTCAATCTCGACGGGCAGGCCGTGGGTGTCCCAGCCGGCCTTCCGGGCCACCTGATAGCCCTGCATCGTTTTGTAGCGGCAGAAGATGTCCTTGATGGCCCGGGCGAGGACGTGGTGGATGCCGGGCTTGCCGTTGGCCGTGGGCGGGCCCTCGTAGAAGGTGTACGTGGGCTGCCCTTCGCGCTCCTCAATGCTACGCTCGAAGATGTCGTGGTCGTCCCACCAGTCGAGGACGTCCTCTTCGAGATCGGGAAGGTTGACTTTGTCGGGGGTATCGAACTGCGCCATCGGGATCGTCGGGGATACGGTGAAGTGTCACGTCAATAACAGATCTCAACGACGGGGCGCGGGGGGATGTTCGTTGGATTTTTGGTGTGAATCGAGCATTCGGTGTTCACATTCCGGTGGAGTGAGGGGGCGCTTCCCACGTTTCGCACGGTTGTGCTGGAAGCAGAAACGAATTTCTGAACACAGGTCCGGCCCTCCGATAGTAGTTAAGGATCGTCTTCTCTCGCATCACAGAACTGCTTTCTGATGCGCACGCTGTCCGTCTTCGTGCTCACGTCAGCAGTGCTCCTGAGTGGATGTTCTACTCTTTTCTGGGGAACACAGGATGAGGTCGAGCTTCGGTCAGAACCGGCCGCGCAGGTTCAGGTCGATAGGCGTACCTATAATTATGAGACGCCCCTGAGCGTAGACCTTGACCGCCGTGAAGCGCACACTGTCCGGTTCCAGAAGAAGGGATACGAAGAACGCAAGATCGACCTCCAGAGCCAGTTGAATTGGGGCGGACTGGGATCGAATATGGCGGCTGCAATTGGGGTCGGTGCTATGTCTTACTTCGGAGACGGAGGCGCTGGGGGAGGAATTGCCATGTCTCTGGTGGTCGGTGCGGTAAGTGTTGGCACCGACTTTCTGACAGGAGCTGCCTACCGAATTGAGCCCGACCAGTTGGACGTCCAGCTCAAGAAGCTGGCCGAGCCTGTTGAGGAGCCGCCCGCGAACAGGATTGCCGAGGCACCAGCCCCGGGATACACCTCGACGGTCGACACCAGTATCCCGAAGACGAGTATGGACCGCCCCGACGACGTGGCGGTCGTGATTGGGGTAAAAGAATATGAGCACACCGATATTCCCGATGTGGACTACGCGCTTCGGGACGCGGAGATCATGAAGCGCTACCTTACCCGCACGCTCGGCTTTCGAGAGGACAACGTCATCTTCGCGGAAAATGCCGGTGGCTCGGTCTTGGAGCGCATCTTTGGCACCGAGTCGGAGCCGAAGGGGCAGCTTTACAACTGGGTTAAGGACGGGCAATCCGACGTGTTCGTTTACTACAGTGGCCACGGCGCGCCCGACCCCGAGACGGAGGAGGCCTACCTCGTGGCGTCGGACACTGATCCCAGCTATTTGCCGCTCAACGGGTATTCGGTGAACCAGCTCTACGAGAACCTGGCGACGCTTCCGGCTAGGTCGGTGACGGTGGTGCTGGAGTCCTGTTTCAGTGGAGTCTCGGAGGCGGGGACGGTGGTACCGGAGGTGAGCCCGGCGGTGCTTAGCGTGGAGAACCCGATGGTGGGCGTGGAGAATGGACTGGCGATCACGGCGGGGGCGGCCGACCAGGTCAGTTCCTGGTACGGGGAGAAGAAGCACGGGCTGTTCACGTACTACTTTTTGAAGGGGCTTCGTGGGGCGGCGGACGAGGACGGGAACAAGGCCGTTACCGCGGAGGAGCTCGACCGGTACCTCAGCGAGAAGGTGCCGTATCAGGCCGCCCGGCAGCACAACCGTAAGCAAACGCCGCAGGTGGTGGGACGGAATCTCGATCGCGTGCTGGTGGAGTATACGGACAACGTGCCAGCGAACGAACGGCGGAAGTGACTTTCACGAACGCTGCTGACAGGTCACCGCAGTCGAGCCGAGCCAATCAGATAGGAGAGGAAAGTCGAAGGGTTTCTCAACATTCACCACTCGCGGACTCAGAAGCGCGCAAGTGTTCCATCCACCTGGAGGCCAAAGGAGATCACGTAGTTCCCAGAGGGACGGTGGCCCAGAAGATCGACCTCTAACCCGGTACGAAACTGCAGCCCCATTTCGGAAGAGAGCTGGTATCGGTGCCCGAGTGTCCCACCGAGGAAGAGACGAAACGTCTGCTGACGTGCCCGGTCGCGGGCCGTCTCGAATCTGTATTCGCCGGTCTCGCCTTCTCCTCCGTAGTACGAGGGGGGATTCTTCAGCACAGCCCGATTAGGATGCTGCGACTCCAACCGTCCGGTCACGAACAGGCTCCCGAATGCTCCGTCCGGATCCGCCAATGCCCAGGCCCGGCCGCTTACCTCAGCCCAGCGCATGGTACCATTGGTCCCTCGATGTGCGGAAGGCTGATTTCCGACAGTACCATAGAACTCACCAGTATGACCGATGGGCCTTCCAGGGTCTCCATCGACCGTTGCGGCACTGGCTTCCAGTCCAAGCGCGACCCTTTTTCTCAGCGCCTGTGACAGTCTTCTTTCCGGCGACAGGTAGAACCGTCCCCCAGCGCCGGCCTCGGTCGCGATACCTGCCGCAACACGCGGAAAACCGTAGGCTACATTTCCACGAATGGCGGTCCCATCGAATCCGAAGCTGGCGTGAGTGTAGATATCACCGCCGCCGAGGCCAAAACTGGACTGCACACCGCCCGACGGCCACGGGCCTGAGAGGCGAGCACCGACCACTGCTTCTCCCTGCTCCAGAGGGCGAGCCGGGGGGGCGCTCAGTGATGCGCACCCCCCGATCAGGATCGCAAGCCCGGCAACGGCAAGCCCTGCGAGCGACTGGAGAAATATTCCCAGTCGGCATTGAGTCGGCAGATCCGCGTTGTGATCCGACTGCAACGAAGTGATCGTCGATGGTGCAGAGGAAGAGGATCTTGACCAGGTTGTAAACTCGACTATGAAATTGGACATGTGGAGGAGAAGGTCATCGAGATGCAGCACCGGAGAGAGGAGAAGATGCCCCACCAATTGGGGCGATTCCTTCTCTGGTTAGAATGAGTTTTCCACCACGGAGGGTTTCCCAGATCGACTTTACCGATCCGTGAGAAAGTACGTAAACCATTTTCTCCGAAAGCTGCGGACCGTGTGCAGCCGCGAGCAAGAAACGGTCTTTATAGACTTATTCACGTATCGGTATGGTCGGAAGACGCATGAATCGAATTTCTGAACACAGGTCCGCCCCTCCGATAGTAGTTAAGGATCGTTTTCTCTCGCATCACAGAACTGCTTTCTGATGCGCACGCTGTCCGTCTTCGTGCTCACGTCAGCAGTGCTCCTGAGCGGGTGTGCAACTCTCTTCGCAGGTTCAGAGGATACGGTTGATATTCAATCGGAGCCAGCTGCGCAGGTCCAGGTCGACGGTCGTACATACGATGGTAAGACGCCTTTAAGGGTTGACCTCAAGCGAGACGAACCGCACATTGTTCGATTCCAGAAGGAGGGCTACCAGGTGAGTAGAGCTCGACTCCAGACCCAGCTCAACTGGGGCGGACTAATTGCAGATGTGGCGGTTGCCGGAAATGTTGGTTCGTATTTCGCTTTTGGTCCGGAAATTGGCTTTGGCGAGCTGGGAACGGAGCTGCTGACGGGTGGAGCGGTGTTTGCCACGCTTGGGTTATTAAGCATTGGGGTCGACTTTCAGACTGGCGCCGCCTACCGAATTGAGCCCGACCAGTTGGACGTCCAGCTCAAGAAGCTGGCCGAGCCTGTTGAGGAGCCGCCCGCGAACAGGATTGCCGAGGCACCAGCCCCGGGATACACCTCGACGGTCGACACCAGTATCCCGAAGACGAGTATGGACCGTCCTGATGCCATTGCGGTCGTTATCGGCAATAAGACGTACGCGGACGACGACATTCCCTCTGTTGAGTACGCTCATCGAGACGCCGAGATCATGAAGCGGTACCTTACCCGCACCCTCGGTTTCCACGAGGACAACATCATCTACGTTGAGAATGCAGGCGGCTCGGCCCTGGAGCGCATCTTCGGTACCGAAGAGAAACCAAAAGGAAAGCTCTACAACTGGGTCAAAGAGGAGAAATCCGACGTGTTTGTCTACTACAGCGGCCACGGCGCGCCAGACCCCGACTCGGAGCAAGCCTACCTGGTGGCGTCGGACACCGATCCGAACTACCTGCCCCTCAACGGCTACTCGGTCAATCAGCTCTACGCGAATCTGGCCCAGATTCCGGCCAAGTCGGTGACGGTGGTGCTGGAGTCTTGCTTCAGTGGCGTCTCGGAGGCGGGGCAGGTCGTGCAGGAGGTGAGTCCCGCCGTGCTCAGCGTTGAGAACCCGATGGTGGGCATGGAGAACGGGCTCGCGATCACGGCGGGGGCGGCCGACCAGGTCAGTTCCTGGTACGCCGACAAGAAGCATGGGCTCTTCACATATTACTTCCTGAAGGGCCTGCGCGGAGCAGCAGATGGAAACGGCGACAAGGCGGTGACGGCGAAGGAGATGGATCAGTATCTGAGCGAGGAGGTGCCCTACCAGGCCGCCCGGCAGCACAACCGGAAGCAGACCCCGCAGGTGGTGGGGCAGAACGAGGATCGGGTGCTGG
>CAZTDC010000231.1:0-5547 GCA_964612165.1 uncultured Salinivenus sp. | reverse complement strand
CCGTGCTACACAGCTCCGGCGGGGACTACGCCGTGCGCCTCAAGACGGGCGAAAAGCTGGACGTGAGTCGCAGCCGTCGCGAGGAGTTGCTGGCTCAGCTCGAAACGGGACTCTCCTGACCGGTGCGAAAGCATCCGAAGGCAGAGAAACGCCCCGTGGCATGACACGCTGTGGGCTCGGTATCGCTCTCCCCGTGATCGGGTCGCCCCTTGCGTCGAGAAGACGGACTATGAGTACAGGGGTTGGGGCGGTGCATCGAGACACGACAGGTCCTCCGGCGTCTGCCCCGGAGGGACCGAGTCAAGACGACTAGACCCTGACTGGGAAGCCCCGTTGGACGCTTGTGAGCGCGAGGGCGTCGAGCGCTTCCACCCCGGCGAACGCTCATCGGGCTGGACGGGGGACAAGTCGAATATTGAACGGGACGAAGACAAGCCAGGCGCAATCATAAGGCAAGGGCATTGGGAAACGAGTGAATATCACACTCGGTCAGACGGGCTCCTCCAACCGCCCTCATAACGTCGATATTTTTCAGTTGGTCGAATCATGCATCTGGATGAGAACACGGCAGAGATCCGGATGAAAGCGCTTCCAAACCCGGCGTACGAAGCCATCGCTTCGGGAAAAGAGGACAATGCGCTTCTGCGATCGCTGAAAACCGCGCCCCGTCGTGGGAAGAGTGATCCTCAGCGGACATCTGTTATTCCCGGGTCGTCTTCGGCTGTCGTCGAATCCGGATGTGCCACACGTGCGGCCCTTTTTGCAGATAGATCCATTGCCCCTGCCCGGGCCGCTCGTCCTCAATTCGGGAGCGGAGTCCGCTGGGATCCCGGTCGTCCACGAGGACGAACGACTCTCCCGCCTCGAGCCGATCGAACGTTGCGAGCACGGTCGCCGACTTTCGGGACGGGGAAAGAGGGCGAATGTCGAGTGCTGCTGGGGCTGAGGACGGCATAGTTGCGAAACGATCAATATGAGCGAAAACAGGAGAACGGACGGATCGGATTTCGTACGACCGTGTACGAATTTTGACTGTCCTCCACTCGCAGTACTAGGATCTCATGCGTACCTCACCGGACCGCATCCATGCTCTCATGGAGGAGCACACCTTTTTTGGGGGGATCACCCCCGATGAGCGCAAGATCCTTGTGGACATGGGCCAGACCCAGGAGGTCGAGTCGGAATCGATCCTGTTTCATCATGGAGATGAATATCAAGGATTCTACTTTTTGCTGGAGGGCACCGTCCAGATCTATCGGATGAGTCCCGAAGGGCGTATGCTTGTTTTGCACGTCATTCGGCCTGGGGAGTCGTTCGCGGAGGTGCCCCTGTTTGAGGACCACGAAAATCCCACCTATCCGGCCACTGCGGAGACGCTTGCAGACAGCACCCTGCTCTTCTTCCCCGCCGACCGCTTCCTCTCGTTCGTGGATGCCCACCCGCGAACCGCCCTTCGCATGCTGGGCGAGATGGCCGGGCGGCTGCGCGAGGCCGTCCAGCAGCTCGACGCCCTGTCGCTCCAGGACGTTCAGGAGCGCCTGGCTCGCCACCTCGTCAAGCAGGTGCCCATGGCGCCCAGCAACCCCGACACGCCGCCGACCGTCAAGCTCGACATTCCCAAATCTGTTCTCGCCGCTGAGCTGGGTACCGTGCCCGAAACCCTCTCTCGAGCCCTCCGCACGCTTGAGGAGCGCGACCTGATCCGAAGCACCTCATCGGAGATTGCGCTGACGAACGTGCGCGCCCTACGCCAGCTCGGACGCGAAAATTAAGAAGAGCCGACAGCGTATCGTACACGCGGTCGTTCTACTCCCCTCTCAGGCCGTCAATTGGCAAAGGCCCAATCCGGACGACCGTACCCCGACGATGCCGGCTTCTTACAGGTCCATCCGGCGAAGGTGGCGGCAGGCCAGCACGAGAAGCAGGGTCGTCCACAGCACCGTCAGCACGGCCACCCAGGCCGGGAGCCACGTCGTCAGCTCAGTCATCCACGCTGCCTCGCCCGGCGCCGAAAAGGCGACGTTTTCAAGCCCGAAGAGGCCGGTCAGCCGCACCGCGTCGACCGGATTGAGCAGCAGCAGTCCCACCCAGAACGCGGGAAGGTTCTGAACAAAATCGACGCCGGACAGCAGAAGCGCGAACGCATCGTAGAGGGCGAAGGCCCCAAACCAGAGGACCAATGCCATCATGAGGCCACGTGCCCGACCCGTGGTGTACTGCCCGACGGTCACGCCCGCACTCACACTTACGAGCACCAGTGCGACCCCGAGTCCCCAGAGCAACGCCAACGTACCCGCCGAGGCGCCTCCCACGGCCGCCGCGACGATTGCAGCTAGCAGCACAGCGGCCAGGGCCCCCACGAGCGTCGTCGTCTTGCCCAGTACGTACACCGCCCGCGGCACCGGCTGACTCCACAGGAACGCCCGCTCGTCGTGCTCCTCGTGCGCGGCACTCACCCCGATGAGCACACCAAAAAGCGGCACCACGTACAGGAACAGGAGCAGCAACCCGAACGGAATCGCGTCGGGCTGCCCGCTGAGCGTGCCCACGGCGATGCTTCCCCCCAGCACGATGATGGCAAAAATTTGAACGAACCGGTTGTGAAACGTCGTGGTGATCTCCCGCCGAAATATGGCGCGATAAACCGATCCGGGCAGCTGTGTCAAAGTCATAAGGCGTCGCTCGATGTCGGGAGGTGGAAATTCGTTGAGTGTTGGGTACTCCCTATTTCGTGTCTCACCTCTGCTAATACGCAACATGAAAAAGGTCTTCGGCTCACACGGCTGCTTCGGACGGCGTCGCCACAGGATTGTCTTGGTTCTCCGCTTCCTGAATCCGCCCTTCTTCACAGCGCAGGATTCGGTCGATGATCGGCCTCCACACGTCAAGAAGATGGGTGGCCATGAGGACGGCCGCCCCGTCGTCGGCGTGGGCCCGCAGGCGATCCATGAGGAACGTGCGCCACTCGGGATCGAGGCTCAGGGCGGGCTCGTCGAGGAGAAGCACTGGGGCATCGGCCAGTTCCAGGACGGCGAGGCCCAGGCGCTGGCGCATGCCGCCGGAGAGGGTGCCGCACGGCTTGTCGGCGGCGTCGGTGAGGGCTACCTCGCCGAGCAATGCCTCAATCCGATTCGAAGAGTTGTCAGGCTCAGAAACCACGTCTTCACTCCGTTCCGGGCGCAGCCCTGCGTAGAAGCGCAGCACCTGTCGCGGGGTAAGCGCCTCATGGAAGCGCACGTCCTGCGGCAAAAACGACAGGTGATCCTGCGCCTCGGTCCGGTTGCGCGTCACGTCCACCCCCTTCACCGTTGCGGTCCCGGCGTCCGGCGCCGTGAGCCCGGCCACCACGTGCAGTGTCGTCGTCTTGCCCGAGCCGTTGGGCCCGACCAAGGCCGTTATCGTGCCCCCCTCGGCCGTGAAGGACGCGCCGTCCAGGACGGTTTTGTCGCCAAAGGTCTTCTGTAAATTCTGGCCTTCGATCATGAGCGGTTCCTCCACAGTGCTAGGAGCGCAACGGCGAACAGGGTGACGCAAAAAGCAATGATGGGGGCGCGGCGGGGGCTGCTTCCCGCTTCAAGCCGTACGGGCGGCTGAAGGAGAGGCGCCTCGTCCGTGATGGTGGCCACGTTGAGCGAGGACACGCGCCGGAGCGCCTCCTCCAGCAGCGTGAGGCCCGGACTGGCCGCCAGCAGATCGACGTAGGCAAACTCGTCCCGACGGCCCCCAAGCAGGTCGACGGTTCGATACGGCAGTTCGCTAATGCCGTCGGCATTCAGGTCCAGCAGGCCGCGCGGGCCCCAGTAGTTGCCGACCCCATCGATGGACCACCTGTTGGTTTCACTGGCCCCCGAAACGGTGGCCGTGTTGAGGTTGCCCCGGATGACGTTTCGACTGAAGCGATTCTCCATCGAGCTTCCTGTAAACCGGAGGCCACGATAGTTGGCCGCCAGCACGTTATCCTCGAAGGTGTTGCGCGTACTGTTTTCGAGGTAGAGGCCCGTCCCGTTCTGCGTCAGGCGATTGTCGGCAAAGTGACTCTCGTCCATGGTCTGCAACAGTAGCCCGTAGCCACGCTGGGAGCGGTTGCTGTGGAAGTCGTTGTGCCGAACCGTGAGCCCCTCGGAGTACATCAGTGCCGACCCGGAGGCGTTGTCGGTGAAGCGGTTGTGCTCGAACACGTTGTCGTCCGAGTACATGAAGTGCAGCCCGTAGCGCACGTCGTGAATCGTGTTGTGAGCCGCATAGGTGTGGTCGGTGTGCGAGAAATAGACGCCGTCCCGGGTGTGGTGAACAGTGTTGTGCGTTACCGTATTCTTGGCAGAGCTCCACAGGTGAATACCATTTCCTCTCTGGGCGGGCACGAGTGGAACCTCGCAGGTTCCCCCGGACGACGGCACCGAACATCCTTCGTGCCACCGTGCCTCGTCGGCCGTCACCTGTCGTGTCACCGTCGGCGGTCCTTCAATCCGGTTTTCGACGATCACGGCCCGGTCTTTTCCCTTCACGTACACGCCGTGGAGGACGTCCGACAAGTGATTGTCCCGGATCGTGATACGAGGGGCCTGTACCATGATCCCGGCGTGATCCTGGCCGAGCTCCTTCCCTGAGCCTGTGATTCGGAAGCCGTCGACAGTCACGTCGCTTGCGGCCACAGTCACGACGTGGGTCGTCTCATCCCCCTTCAAGTGCGCCCCGTTTTGCCCCAGAAGCACCAGGGACGTATCGATTGCAAACGGACCCTCGTGGGTCCCCCCGTCCACCACAATCGTGTCTCCGGGTGCGGCAGCATTGATTCGGGTCTGTAGCGACGGCTGGGCGAGCGCGGGGCCAACGCCGAGGAGGAATCCGAACGTAAGGGCAAAGAAGAATCTCATCTCGTCTTGCGTTGGTACGTTGAACGTTTCAACATTGAACGTTCAACGACAGTGGCTAAAAGGGGCGGTCAGGCCGTGGCCGATTCGGCTCCCGACGACTCTTCGGACACAGCCTGATTCTCTCGCACGCCCATCCAGATGGCCCCGGCAAAGCACCCGGCGGCCACCAGAAGTAGGGCCGATCCTTCCCGGGGGAAGCTGTACTGCTTAAAGTTCGCGATCTGCTTCCAACCGATCATGATGGGAGTGAAGGGATCGATGTCCATCGGGGCCTTCGGGTCCAAGTTGTGGGCGTACGTATACAGCTGGTAGTAAAAACGCCACATCGAAAACGCCCCAAAATAGACAAACAACACGAGGGTGTCGATGGCCGCACCGACCTTCCCAAAGAAGGCAGCCCTCAGGGCCAAGAGTGAAAAGCCGCCAAGGAGGAACGGGATAAACGTCATCTCCGCAAAGTCTTCTTCCTCAATCGGCGCCATGCCGATGTAGTGGTTCAGGCTGTTAATCTCCTTGAGGTCCTGGCCCTCGTTCCCGGCCTCCAGCTTGTGGCTATGAATGTACAGATCCAAGCCCTCCTGGTACTGCGGGGCCACGAGGTGAATCTGCCATAGCGGAAGGAAGATGGCAATCGCAAGCAATACCGCGCCAACAACCATCAGGAGCCGTCCCC
>CAZTDC010000230.1:3764-5593 GCA_964612165.1 uncultured Salinivenus sp. | reverse complement strand
CGAGGCACGGGACGACGCCCTTCTGATCGCAGTACCCACTTCGCTTTCCGTCCTCCGTGGCCTCTCTCGAAAAGAGCCGACGAAGAGCCCGCTCCCGATTTACCGATGGCCGACGCCCCGAACCAGGAAAGCGACTCCAGATCAGGCGGGGGGGAGGCCTCTCGCCCGCCGATTGCCCTGTCTGAAGGCACCGTGCTTCGCGAGGAGTATCGCGTCGAGGACGTCCTCGGGATGGGCAGCTTTGGGATCACCTACCGGGCCCGCGACGAGCACCTCCAGGCCGACGTGGCAATCAAGGAGTACTATCCCCGCCACATTGCGGGCCGGAGCGGCCAATCTTTGACGGTCCAGCCCCACTCCCCGGAGGACATCGACGAGTTCGAGTACGGCCTGGAGCAGTTCATGGAGGAGGCTCGAACGATCGCCCGGTTCGACCACCCGAACGTGGTCGACGTCCGCTCCTACTTCGAGGAGAACGGGACCGGCTACCTGGTGATGAACTACTACGAGGGGCAAACTCTCGCGAACTACCTCGCCGAGCAGGGCGGGCGCCTGCCGGAAGAGGAGGCTGTGGGGCTCATGCAAGATGTCCTGGCAGGCCTCCAGCGGGTTCACGAGGGCGGGGTCCTGCACCGGGACATCGACCCGCAGAACGTGTACCGGACCACCGAGGGAGAAGCGATCCTGATCGACTTCGGGGCCGCGCGGGAGGCGGTGGAGCAGCGGAGCCAGCAGCTGTCGGTGATCCTGAAGCCGGGCTACGCGCCGATTGAGCAGTACAGCGAAGGAGGCGACCAGGGGCCCCACACGGACGTGTACGCCTGCGCGGCGACCCTCTACAGGTGCCTCACGGGCCTGAAGCCCCCGGAGGCGACCGATCGAGTGCAGGAGGACACTCTGGCCCCGCCACGGACGGTACAGCCGGAGGTGTCCTTCGAGCGAAGCGTGGCGGTGATGAAGGGACTGGCGGTTCGGGCCGAGGAGCGGCCGGGGACGGCGGAGGGATTTGCGTCGTTGCTGTCGGAGCTGCCGACCGAGGAGGGGGAGACCCTGGACGCCGGGACGGCTGGATCCACCGTTCGTGCGGCGGAAGAAGAGCTGACGTCCGGGTTCGAAGAGGAAGATCCTTCCTCGACGGAAGAAACGAGCCGATCGAGCCTGCGCCCAACGGGGATTGGGCTGGCGGTGGCCGCAGCTCTGCTCGTCGGCGCTGGGATGTTGTTCTATCCTCGGCTCTTTTCTTCGGAAGGGCAGGCTTCGTCGAAAGGGGAGACAGCCAAGCGCTCGGTGGCGGTGTTGCCGTTCCAGGTGTCCGGGGCGGGGACGCAGGCGTGGCGGGACGGGATGGTAACGATGCTGAGCATGAACCTCGACGGGACCGGCGGCCTACGGGCAGTTGCCGATCGGACCGTGTTCGCCGCGTGGGAGAAGAGGGCCTCGCCCGATGAAGGAGCGAGCATCCGAGAAGCGCTCGGTGTGGCCCGGAACGTGGGCGCCAAGTACGCCGTCGTGGGCTCGGCAGTGCAACTCGGCGGGACGCTTCGCCTGGGGGCCGACGTTCGCGCCGTCGATTCGGGCGAGCGGATCGGCCAGATCAAGGTGGAGGGATCCCCGGACAGCGTCACGGCCCTGACCGACCGGCTGACGCAGAAGGTCCTCGGGGTGCTCCTGGAGAAAAGCGACGCCCGAATTCCGTCGGTGGACATGGCGAGCATTACGACCGAATCACTGGACGCGCTAAACGCCTTCCTTCAGGGCGAGCAGCACTACCGGGCCAACGAGTACGGGGCGGCCGTCGACGACTACGAAGCGGCCGTCGCGGACGATTC
>CAZTDC010000230.1:0-3664 GCA_964612165.1 uncultured Salinivenus sp. | reverse complement strand
AGGATCCCCCGCGGTTTCCCAGAAGCAGAGACCGCATTTAAACGCGCAATACGGCTCGATCCGGGCGTCCCAGCGTATCATCACCATCACGTGGAGCTGGCCTTCGTTCTCCATCACGACAGCTCCCTGGCCAACCGGCGAATCGAAGCGCATCCGGCTGGTCCTCGCAAAGGCACGTATCGACTGGCCTGGGACCTGGTCTTCGGAATGGACACCCGGCGGAAGACGGCGCGTGCCCGGCTCGACACGGTTCCGGCTCACGCCGCACAACAGCTTTTCAATGCGATTCGCCATCCGACGGATGGGGACGTACGAGCGGCCGTGCTGCCGAAACTCATCGAGCGAGGTCTTCCGAACTTTTCCTACTTTCTCGTCACGAGCAGTCTTGCACAGGGAAAGGTGGATACGGCGCTGGCCCAGATGCGAACGTGGCCGTTTAGTCCGAGTTGGTCGACGTGTCTTTCGGCTTGGTCGATGAGCCTGGGCGTACCGCTGCCCGACTCCGTGCTCCAGGCCCATTTGGAGCCGTCAAAGATCGAGGCGGGCGCTGACCCCGATCAGTATCTGCCCGATCAGTACCTGTGTGCGGGCCTCTCCCTCGTGGAGCAGGGGCGAAGCGAGGACCTTTCGGCGCTGTTCGACCGCCTCCGGACAGCCGCAGCCGAGGAGGGAATGTCAACGGCGGACATTCAGCGACGCGTCGATGAAGTAAAAGGCTACCGGGCCTTCAGGGCGGGAAATCTAGAGCGGGCCGACACCCTGTGGGCCGGACAGCAGCAGGCCAAGCGCTGGGGCGCGATCTGGCGGGGCGATTTGTATCGCGAAAAGGGACAACTGGAAAAAGCAGAGGGCTGGTACCAGGCGGCCTGGCGGCATCCGGTGGCCCACGAGCGCCTCGGGCAACTCTACGACGAGATGGGGAAGCCCAAAAAAGCACGGGCGGCCTACCAGCGGTTCGTCGAGGCGTGGAAGAACGCCGACCCCGAACTACAGCCCCGCGTCGAGAAGGCCCGCCGGCGCCTGACGAAGCTGGGGAGCCCGCCTGCGACCGAGTAAGTGAGGTTCGGTCCGCGCCTCGTCGCCCCCATCGCCACCACCCTCCAGGGCAAGAGCGCCGTGCCCGCCGCCCAGAACGCCTTTGCCGACTGCGACGCCCTCCTGGCGGTGGGCGCCCGCTTCGGGGAGCTGGCCACCGCCAGCTACGGCATGGAGGTGCCCGAGACGCTCGTCCACGTCGACATCAACCCGGAGGTGTTCGACAAGAATGATCCGGCCACCGTTGCCATCGAAGGCGACGCCAATTTGAGGGTAGAACGTCTACCGCCTTCAGGACTCGGCCCTTGCCCCGTTGAGACGAAAGCGTGAATGCGTGGAAGCAAGTCAAAAATCGACCATGCGTCCACGCCTCCATGCTGTCTTGCCCTTGTCGGGGTCTCTCCGAATCGAACGGCGGCGATGCCATAGGGGAACTACGCTGCCGACGCCGCCTCCGGCCAGTGAAACGTGATCGGCGCGTCGATGTCCGGGTGGATACTCTCGTCGACGGGGCAGTGGCGGGCGGCGCGTTCGAGGCGTTCACGCGTCCGCTCATCGAGGGCCACCGGCATCGTCACCTCGGTTCGAAGCGTGTCGATGCGGCGCGGATTGGACGCCATCTCCTTCTCAACCGAAATCTCGATGCCCTCCAGGCCAAGCCCATGCTTCTCGGCCTGGATGCCCAGGATGGTGGCGATGCACGTCCCGAGCGCCGTGGCTACCAGGTCCGTCGGGGAGAAGGAGCGGCCCTCCCCGTGGTTGTCTTCTGGGGCGTCGGTGGTGAGGGTCACACCCGACGGGCCGTGTGTGGCTTCACAGTGGAGATCGCCGAGGTAGTCGGTGTCGATCTGAACCATGAGTCGAGGGTCTGTATCAGTGTGAAGGGGAGTGAGTGCAAACAGAATCCAGTGCTGGGTGGCGGCACACCCCGAGGCACCCGCTGCGCCGAGTGTTCGTTCCGTCTCAATACGGCCCACGTGCTCGTCCGCCGCGGGTTCGCCGGGCGGTAGTTCATTCTTCGATCACGGCCACCTCGATCCGGAGCGGTCCTACGGGCCGGATGCCTGCGTGGCGTCCACAGACGAGCAGGGCCAGGCCGCGACATCCGCCCCCGTGAGGCCGTGCCGGGTTGCCTTCGTGACCACCGGCACCTTTGAATCGTCATAGGGAGGGTGGACCCACTCCCAGAGCGTCCGTCCGGTGGTGTCGACCTCCGCAATGCGTCCTGCGCTCGATTCCGTGATGAGCATGTTTCCGTTCTCCAGGTGCTGCCACTTCCCCCAGACGTCCGTGTAGAGCGGATCCGACTTGGCGGTGGGAAACCGAACCGCAACTGAATCGGTGTGGGGCTGGACCGTCACGATGCGACTCCCCCCCAACATCGTCCCCCGTCGGGTGAAGTCCTCATTGTTGTCGAACACGCCGATCCATCCGCCGCCCATGAAATCGGCGTCGTGCTGCTGAATGAAGGGCGCCGAAGCGTGCCACTTTACCGTCTTCGTGTCCGGATCAAAAACGAGGACGAGATGGAGATTCCGCAGGGACACCAGGAGGTCCCCAGCGTCGAAGAGGGGATACTCCGCCGCCATTTCTTTCGGAAGTGGCTCGACGTCGTTCATGTGCGTGATGTCATTCTTCCTCGGCCCACTCGTCCCGGCCTGCGGCTGGCTCACCTTCGAAATGTGCCGCTCTAAGTCATTCGCGTAGAGCACGTCCAGCACGTTGATCTTCTCAAGGAGCGTTCCCTGCTCCGAAAGGTGGAGCACTTGGTCGAGGTACACCGGATCGTCGAAGCCCGGAATGCCGTCGGGATGGGCCGGGGTTGTCGTCCGGAGCCGCTGGCTCGTCCCCGGAATCCAGAACGAGCCATCGTCCGCCTGCGCGATGGAGTGGTGATTCCCCTCCACACTCACCCACTGCACCTCTCCACAGGCGTCGA
Source organism: uncultured Salinivenus sp. (assembly GCA_964612165.1). GTDB lineage: Bacteria > Bacteroidota > Rhodothermia > Rhodothermales > Salinibacteraceae > Salinibacter. Next base: position 690 of record CAZTDC010000230.1, on the reverse strand, counting down.
GGCGGGCGGTCCCGATGTAGTTGAGGTTGACGAGCACGCCCCCATTCGGCAGGAGATAGGAGCCGTTGAGAATTCGCCGATTGGGATCTCCGCCGCGCAGCCCGAGCGCCGAATCGGGAAAAAGCGTTTCCCGGTCGATCCGCCACGCGTGCACGGAGCGGCCCTGCTCGTCAAGAAGCCGCAGCTCCGGCTTCAATCCACCCTCTCCCTCCCACGAGGACGTCACGAACGTCAGGCCGGGCTGGAGCTGGTCGGGCGCCTCGCTCCGCGCCCCATCCCACTCGTACACGCGAGACCGAACCAGGGCCGACGTTGGATTCAACGTACTGGATAGCGCCGTGACTTTCTGCGAGGCCTCTTCCAAAAAGGTGTTCGGAAACCACCCGTGCCACCGGGCAGCAAATCCGTACAGGAACGAGAGCACCATCAGGGACAGGACAAACCCGATTTTCTCGACCGTAGCCCGTCTCATTCAATCTATAGCCTCAAAACGCTGGTTATCGAAAGAGTGGGGTAAGAATAACGCCTCAAACATAGGAGGAAGGAACCAAAGACACCAGAATTGCACGCTCTCTTCGAGGCCGTCTCCCGGCAGCAGTCGGGACCAGGATCTCTTCGACAATGAGCCCCGCCTGAAGCGAAAAGATCCCGCATCTGGGAAGCCGTGCTTCCCTTGTGCGGGATGACTGC
>CAZTDC010000229.1:0-5636 GCA_964612165.1 uncultured Salinivenus sp. | reverse complement strand
GATCTAAGCATGCAAGCGCCTCCTACCGCTCCTCGAGCACGATCTGCCAGGCCCCACCGGTTTGTGGTTCTCCCTGTAGGTCCCCCGAGATCCGAATCGGGCCGGGCCTTAGGATGATGTCCCGAAAGGTGTACCCCCCGGCACTGCCCTCAACGATCGCCGAATGGCTCCCCTCGGGGCACTCTCCCCCGGGCGGGCATCCCAGAGCCACGGCCCGCTCGTCACTCTGGTAGTGCACCGGATCTATGTAGAGGGTGACCGTTCCTCCGTCGAAGCCCTCCGGATAGCGGACGCGCACGTCGAAGGTGTCTTGCTCGGCGACCGACAGCGACCAGTAGCCAGTCGCCTCGAGGGCTCCCCACCCGGCGTCATTGGTCGGATGCCAGTCCTGCCGCGTCAGCACAGCGCGGGCCTGGTGTCGAGTGCCGACGATGATCCGCGGTTTGCCGTAATTCCCGGGCCGCGTCGTGCTGACGTCGTCGAACCAGCGGTTGTACGCGTCCCTCAGCTCTTTGATGATCTCGGGGTGCTCGGCCGAGAGGTCAGTTGTCTCGTAGGGATCCACCTGGAGATCGTAGAGTTCAAAGTCCGGACGCCCTGTGAACTCGTTGCGGCCAAACCCACTCGGGTGCATCAACTTCCACCGTCCTCGGCGGACCATGAACTGGTGGTACCGCGTCGGCACGTCGCCCCGGTGGCTCTGGATGACGATCGACCGCTTCGACCAGGCCTCCGACTCGCCCCTAATCTGCGGCCAGAAGCTGCGCCCATCCAGCCGGTGTCCCTCAGGGGCGGGCACATCCAGGGCCTCCAGGACTGTCGGCAGCACGTCGATGTGGGCGGCGGGTTTCGAAGAGGTCCGGCCTGCGGAGAGGGTCCCGGGCCAGTGCATGAGAAAGGGCGTCCTCACGCCGCCCTCGTAGACACTGGCCTTGTGTCCCCGGAGCCCTCCGACGTATCGCCGGCCATTGGGCCCATTGTCCCCCAGGAAGACGACCAGCGTATTCTCGGTGAGGTCCATCTCGCGAAGGCCTTCAAAGAGACGGCCCACGTTCTGGTCGATGTTCGTGATCATCGAGTAGATGCGGGCTCGCCGGTCCTGGTTTGCCTCGTCGGGAAGGGTGTACCCGTCCTGGGGAAACTGATCGTTGCCGAGGTCCATCCCCTGGTAGACGGCCATAAGACTGTCGGGAACGTCGTCGAACGGGGCGTGCGGCGCGTTGGTGGGAATGTAGGCGAAAAATGGATTCTCCTGTTGGCTCTGGGCTCGGATCCAGTCCAGCGCGCGATCGAAAATAACGTCCGTCACGAAGCCGTCCGTCTGAGTCTTCGCCCCGTTGTGGAAGAGGACGGGATCGGTGTACTGCCCCTTCTCTTCAGGCGGGTCGGAGGGCTGGCCGATGCCCCCGCCCCGATGCATGAGTACCTCCTCGAAGCCCTGATCCTGCGGGCGAAGCGGGTAGTTGTCCCCCAGGTGCCATTTGCCGAACAGGCCAGTGGCGTAGCCAGCGTCCCGGAGAATTTCGGCCAGGGTCACCTCGGAGGGCTCCATCATCGACCGTCCAATCCACGTGTCGACCACGCGCGTCCGGTAGTTGTACCGGCCGGTCATGAGGGAGGCCCGGGTCGGCGAACAGACGGGACTTACGTAAAACTGGGACATCTGCGCGCTCCGGGCCGCCATAGAGTCGAGGTGCGGGGTCTGGATGACGGGGTTTCCCATGAAGCCGTAGTCGCCGTACCCCTGATCGTCGGTCATCACGATGATGAGGTTCGGACGGCTCTCCGTTTCGGAAGGGGCCTCAGTATCGGCGCGAGGTCCACAGCCGGCCAACCCCAAGAGACCGACCGCAGTCCACATCACAGCCCAAAGACCTGAGAGCATTCGGAAGAAAGGGGTCATCGCGGGCGAGCGGGGTTACTGATGGGTTGTGCTCCGGCGTGTGGTGCCGGTAACCGCTCGGGCTGATTTCCAACTTCCCTTGCACGCCCGCGAGAGTGTTAAAGACGCCGCTATCGAACTCGCGGGTGTGCCCGGAGCGAATCTAGGAGCGTGGCCATCTCCTTGGCAGTCTCCGGATGCTCCCCGATCAGATTCTCACTCTCATCCGGATCCTCCTCCAGATTGAAGAGCAGTGGCCGGTCGGCCGGCGGCATCGGGGTGGCAATGGGGCTTTCCGGGTCGTTGTGCTTCGCGAAGGCAAAGTCGGGATACGGGCCTTCCGGAATGTACTTCCACGGCCCCCGGCGAAGAGCGAGCTTGCCGGTGCCCTGCTCGACCACGTGGTCCCGCCCGTCCTCGCTGCGCCCGAGCAGAACGTCCGGGAGCGCCCGGCTGTCGGGGCCGGCCCCTTCCGGGAGCGGGGCCCCCGTCACCGCGGCGAGACTGGCCAGCAGGTCCACCTGGCTGATGATCGCGTCGGAGGTGGTGCCGGTGGCCGTCTCTCCGGGCCAGTAGGCGATAAACGGCACCCGGGTCCCGCCCTCGAAGGACTGATACTTGCCGCCCCGAAGCGGCCCGTTGGCGTCGTGGCCCCCGGCGTCCTCGATGGCTCCGTCCTCGTAGCCGTCGTCGTAGACCGGGCCGTTGTCGCTGGTGAAGATCACGAGGGTCTCCTCCTCGAGGTCCATCGACCGCAGTGTGGCCCGAATTTGCCCGACCACCCAGTCGGCCTCCTCGATCGCGTCCCCCCGGAGCCCGGCCTCGCTTGCCCCGCGAAAGCGTGCGTGAGGCCACCGGGGCACGTGCACGTCCCGGAGCGGCAGATAGAGAAAGAAGGGGTCCTCCCGATGTTCTTCGAGAAAGGACTGGGCCCGGCGGGTGAAAGTTGAGGCAATCTTCCCGTCCTCCCACCACGCCGACTGCCCGCCCGCCATCGATCCGATGCGGCTGATGCTGTCGACGATGGTGCCGGAGTGCTGCGGATCGGCCGGGTAGCGGAGCCGCTCCGGATGGCTCTCGCCGGTTGGCAGGTCGCCGATCGTCTCGTCGTAGCTGACGCGCAGGGGCGGATCCTCGTCGCTGAGGCCGCGCACGCGGTGGCCGTCGACGTAGACGGTGGGGACCCGATCGTTAGTTGAGGGCATGATGAACGACCGGTCGAAGCCCAGCTCCAGGGGCCCCGGTGCGATGCGCCCGTTCCAGTCGGTCGCCTCCGACCCAAGCCCGAGGTGCCACTTCCCCACGATGCCGGTGGTGTAGCCGTCCTCCTTGAGGAGAGACGCGATGGTGGTCCGGCTCGTGTCGATGAGAAGTGGCGCGTCCCCGGCCAGGACCGCAGCTCCCTCCTTCCGAAACGCGTAGCGACCGGTCAGCAGCGAGTAGCGGCTGGGCGTGCAGGTCGAAGAGCTCGCGTAGGCGTCGGTGAAGCGCACGCCCTGTTGGGCCAGGGTGTCGAGGTGGGGCGTCTCCACCCGCGTGGCCCCGTAGGCCCCGAGGTCCCCGTATCCCACGTCGTCGGCGTAGATGAGCACGACGTTGGGGCGCTCCTCGGAGGGATCCCCCTCTCCAGTACACCCGGCCCCTGCTGCGCACAGCAGGAGCGCGAGCACGAGGACGAGCGGATCGGCGGCGCACCAGCAGGGACTCCAGGCGAGCAGTCGTTGCTTGCATGCGGGCATCGAACGCGGGGACGCAGTTCTTGGGTAGACCAATGGATATGGGACTCTCCGGCAGGCCCACGGGAAAAGAGAGGAGGAGAAGTCGATCTCCTAGTCCGCTACTCTCCACAGACGGCCATCTCCTCGCCCGTCATGTCCTACTTCTCGCAGAAGGCGTCATGAGTGGATCGGGACGAGCCGTTGGCAAATTTCCTCAGCAGGTGTGCGAACGCATGCCCCTTGAGGTCACACCTTCATGCCAGTGCAGCGTGAAAAAGGGACTTCACTGTTCTCGTTGCCAGTGGGCGTCGCGCCGGTCCATCAGAGTGGGATAGCCTTCGTCTGTGTCCCCGAGTTGCTCCTTTAGCCGAAGCAGGCGTGGTTTGAGCCTCCTTACGGTATCGGCGTAGGCGGAGTCACGGTAGACATTGTCCATCTCCTGAGGGTCCTTCTTGAGGTCATAGAGCTCCCACCCGGGCTTCGTCGGCGCATTCGTCGTTTGGTCGAGCGGAAGACCGTAGAAAAAGATAAGCTTGAAGCGATCGGTGCGGATTCCGTAGTGGGCCGGCCTGCGCGCCCCGTTGCCGTGCATCCAGTACCGGTAGTACATCGCCTCTCTCCAGCTCTCCGGTGTCTCCCCGCGCAGGTTTGGGCGGAAGCTTCGCCCTTGCATGTACGCCGGAACCTCGGCCCCGGCGTAATCCAGCAGGAGCGGCGCGAAGTCGACGTTGAGAATCAAGTCGTCCACGGTCGTGCCCGGTTCGATCTCACCGGGATACCGGATCAGAAAGGGCATTCGGGCGGACTCCTCGTACATCCACCGCTTGTCGATGTAGTTGTGTTCGCCCAGAAAATAGCCCTGATCGGACGTATAGATCACGATGGTGTTTTCGGCCAACCCGGTCTCATCGAGGTAATCGAGGAGCCGCCCCACATTCTGGTCGATCGCCGCCACCGAGCGAAGATACTGCTTCACAACGGCCTGGTACCCGTGGCGGCGGAATGCGCGCGCGTTCATCTCTTCGACGGGACGAGGGGGCGTCCACTGTCCGCGTTCGATGAATCGCCGGGCCATTGTCTCGATCGTGAAGCCGTATTCGCGAGAGCCGAGGGATCGGTGGCTCAGGTCCTCCCAGAGACTTGGGGGTTCGGGGAGCACGGTGTCGGCGTACATGCTGTCGTTACGAGAGGGGGCCCGGAAGGGCTCGTGACTGCTCTTGAAGTGCGTCATCAGCACGAAGGGCTGGTCCTCGTTCCTCTCCCGCTGGAGCCAGTTCAGGGAGAGATTGGCAATCACGTCCGCCGAAAATCCGCTGTAGGTCCGAAGCGTGTCACTTCCGTCGGTCCGAAACCGAGGATCAAAGAACCGTCCCTGCTCGGGAAGAACCGTCCAAGCATCGAATCCCCGCGGCTGGGTCTTCAAATGCCACTTCCCCATGAGAGCGGTCTGATATCCTGCCTCCTGCAGTTCTTTTGCCACATTCGGGTGCTTCGGGGATAGCGAGTCCCGGAGCGTATATACCCCATTCCGATGACTGTATTGTCCCGTCAGGATGGACGCCCGACTCGGGACGCAGATGGAATTGGTGGCGTAGACCTGCGTCAAGCGAGCCCCGTCTGCGGCAAGGCGGTTGATATTGGACGTCGGCGCGACCCCTGCAAGCCGGGATCCATAACTCTGAAAGGCCTGCGTCGTGTGGTCGTCTGCCATGATGAAGAGGATATTGGGACGGGCGGGCGGCTCATCACCGCCGCTGCACCCCACGGCCAGAAGCGTCGCCAACAGAAGAGACCAACACTTCAATGTGCCAGCCACACGTAGTTTCGACAGCATGAGGGCTAGAGTCGGTCTCAGTGATGTGCCAGTCCCCAGAATCCGTAGTTCTATTTCAAACCGGGGGCTTTCCGGAGGCAGGAAGGTTTTTTCCTTCTCCTCCCTGAATCCACCCTCTTACCTCCAGCTGTTGATAGAGAAAGAAAGTCACTGCTGCGTCGCGCCGTCGGGAATCTTGCGCTCGTCCTGCTGGGAGCCGCGG
>CAZTDC010000228.1:0-5642 GCA_964612165.1 uncultured Salinivenus sp. | reverse complement strand
TGCTCGGCCTCCGGGTCGTCCGGATTGCGATCCGGATGATACTCCATGGCCTTCTTTCGGTACGCCTTCTTGATTTCGTCTTGAGAGGCGTCCTCATCGACCCCAAGAATGTCGTAGTAATCGCTCGGCATCAGTGAGAGGTCTTCAATTCAGAAAAAGTGTGTTGGGGGAACCGAAACCGACCAGCCTTTTAGAAGCGAAAAACAACACGATGGGCGGGCCGAGCTCGCGCACACGTAGCGTTCGCTACGCGTCTTCGTCTCCCTCAGCGCGTTCCTCTTCGTCCTCCGACGGCTCGCTGGCCACCACGACGCGGCTGTGTCGAACGACACGATCGTCCATGCGATACCCGGTGCGGATTTCTTGAAGCACCGTGCCCGGCTCCTCGTCCTCGGAGGGCTGCCGCATCATGGCCTCGTGAAGCTCCTCGTCGAACGGTTTGCCTTCCGCTTCAATGGGCTCCACGCCCAGATTTTCCAACGTGTCGCGGAATTTACGAAATACCATCTCGACCCCGCCCTTGAGCGACTCGTAGGCCTTCTTGGGGTCCTGCCGCTCCTGCAAATCCTCGGCGGCATCGATGGAGCGCTCAAAATCGTCGATCACCTCGAGCATAGGCTCAATGACCTCGAGCATGCCGGATCTGTGGCGTCGCCGCTTCTCTCGATCCATGCGACGCCGGTAGTTTTCGAATTCCGCCGACTTCCGGAGAATGCGATCATTCAGCTCGTCGCGCTCCTCCTCCAGGGCCTCGACCTTCTCCCTCAGCTCCTCAATTTTCTGCTCGGGGTCGGCCGCCTCCGGGTCGTCGTCCGCTTCGCCGTCGTTCGGCGACTCCTCGGCCGGCTCCTGAGACGCGGGGGTCCCGTCCGCCTCAGCGCCGCTTGCGGGCTCCACGTCAGCGGTTTGCTCGGCGGTGTCGTCGGTGGTCTGTTGACCGTTCGTTTGGTCAGTGCTCACAGTCGAATGGGGTATAACTGAAACAGTGATGTCGGATCGACAAGCAACGGCCCCCGGGCGCACCCGGCGACCGCACGTTCTCGGTAGAAGAACCGTAGAGGCGCTGGCCTACGGCGCGGCGGAGGGATCGGGGTCAGACGGGGGTGATTCGTCGGCAGGCCGGTTAATGACGTTCGCTGCATTTTCGACGAGCGCTACGGCACGCGCGTAGTCCATCCGGGTCGGGCCAATGACCCCGAGCGTGCCGATCGTGTCACCCAACTGGTACGGGGAGGTCACAATCGAGTAGGACTCCATTTCCTCCTCGTCGGTCTCCCCGCCAATGCGAACGGTGGCGGACCCCACCGCGTCGGGATCAGACTCGAAGAGGTCTTCGAGCACCTGCACAACCCGATCTTCGTCTTCGATGACTTCAATCAGGCGCCGTACGTCATCCGGCTGCTGGAATTCGGGCTGTGTAAGAATGTTCTCCGTGCCCTCAAACTGCAACCGCCCTTCTTCCGGCTCACTAAAGAGCACGGCCGCCTCCTCCATCACCAGCTCAATGAGGCCGGTCCGGTCGCGCAGATCCTTCATCCGGTCCTCGTGGGTTTCGCGGATCTCCTGAAGCGTCAGGCCCGCGAGCCGCTCGTTGAGGATGGAGACGACCCGGTCGATTTCGGATCGGTTGAGGTCCGCCTCGAAGCCGAGCACAATGGTCTTCACCACGCCTCCGCGTACGCTCAGCACAAACATGAGCCGGGAGCCGGAAAGGGGGACGATGTCCAGGCGGTCGAGCACCCCTGTCGACAGGCGGGGGCTCAGCGCAATCCCCAGCAGGTTGGACAGCTTGCTGAGCAGGCGCGTGCTTTCGCGGAGAAGCTCGTCGGTGTCGCTCACGAGCTGTTCGAGACGCATCTTGAGCACCTGCTTCTCGACCGGGGTGAGCTCGGGGGTGTCCATGAGCTCATCCACGAACGTGCGGTACCCGAGCCGTGTGGGCACTCGGCCGGCCGACGTGTAGGGATGATCGAGGTAGCCCATGTCTTCCAGGTCCGCCATCGTGTTGCGGATGGAAGCGGCACTCAAGTCGAGTGAGCTCTCTTTGGCGAGCGACCGCGACCCGACCGGGCCTGCCTCGTCGATAAACTCTTCGACGACGAGACGGAGAATGGCACGCTCGCGGTCGCTGAGGGCAGGACGCTCCTCATTGTGCTCCTCACGATTGACAGGACTCGTGCTCACGTCGTGAATCACCCGATTGTCAAAGCAACTTCGTCGACAGGTCCCTCCTTCTGAGTGCACACCGCCCGTCCCGGGCACGACACAAAAACCGAGCCGTACTCCGACCCTCTCTTTCTCGTGGGAAGGGGCGAGGGCGTACCCGAACCTCCAATACTGTACACGACACCCGGATTCAAGTTTCTCCTTTACCGACACTTCCCGTCTGCCCAAGCGAAACGACTACAGCTTGAACAACCAGATCTGCCGGCCCGAATTCATCCTCTACCCACAGTTCCGCGGCGCCCCCTCCCGAAACGGTCCTGTTCGATCACGTATAAGGGTGCGTGTGCGGGATCGACCGCGCTCAATCCATTCTGGTTTTTCCGTTGTCCGACCTTGCCCCATGCGCTTTCTGTCCACCCTCGCGGCCAGTGTTCTCGGCAGCCTGGTTGCCTTCGGCCTGATCATCTTCTTTCTGTTCTTCTTTGTTTACGCCCTGAGCCTCTCTGCCGACACGACGCCGACCGTGCAGCCCGGATCGGTCCTGACCGTTCCCATCGAGGGGCCCATTCCGGAACGCGCAGCCGACGATCCGTTTCGGGAGGCATTCGGGGACGCGCCGGGGTACGACCTTCACGACCTGCAGACGGCCCTCCGCAACGCTGCAAGCGATAGCCGAATCAGCGCAGTGTGGCTTCGGCTGAAGGGAACGTCCGCGCAGTGGGGCACCCTTCAGGAGGTGCGCCAGGCCGTGCAACAGGTGCAGGCGAGCGGCACCCCTGTGATTGCATCCGCCGAAGATTTTGGGCTAGGAGAAAAGGAATATTACGTGGCGAGTGCAGCCGACAGCGTCTACGTCGGACCGCAGTCGACATTTGAGTATAACGGGTTTGCCACGATTCTCAGCTTCTTCCAGGAGGCCTTCAACAAGCTGGGCGTGGAGCCGCAAGTGATTCGGTCCGGCAAGTACAAGAGTGCCGCCGAGTCGCTTGTGCGCTCAGACCTTTCGGACCCGAACCGGGAGCAGCTTCAAGCCCTGCTCACAACGACCAACGATGAGTTTACCACGACCATCGCTCAGGATCGGTCGGTCTCGGCGTCGGCCTTAAAAACGATGGCGAAGGAAACCCCGCTCCTCCAGCCATCGGCCGCCGTCGAAAAGGACCTTATCGACGGCATTCGGTACGAAGACGAGGTGCAATCCATCCTTCTCGAACTAAACGACCTCCCCGAGACGGCCGACCTCCCGACCACCAGTCTATCGGAGTACAAGCGCGTGTCGGCGGAGAGTGCCGGGGTCTCGTTCACCGGAACGGGGACCGTCGACGTCGTGTACGCCGAAGGCAACATCGTCCCGGGCGACCCCGATGAGAACCCGTTTGGCTCCGGGCAACAGACGCTCGGCTCGGCCTCTCTCATCGATGCCCTGGAGAGCGCCCGCACCCGCACGCAGACCAAGGCGGTCGTGCTCCGCGTCAACTCGCCGGGGGGAAGCGCATCCGCCTCGGAGGCCATGTGGCGCGCCGTCCGACGAACGGCGGCCGAGAAGCCGGTGATTGTGTCGATGGGGGACGTCGCTGCCTCGGGCGGATACTACATTTCCGCGGGTGCGGACTCGATCGTTGCCAATGCGACGACCGTAACGGGGTCAATCGGCGTGATCGGCGTGCTGCTCAACGCGGAGGACCTGTTCGAGGACCAGCTCGGCGTCACGTTCGACGGGGTGCACACCAGCCCGTACGCCGACATGTATTCGCCCACCCAGCCGCTTTCGTCCGGGGAGCGGCGCCTGATTGGGGAGTACATCGACGACACCTATCGGACCTTCCTTCAGCGCGTGGCGGAGGGCCGGGACATGGATACGGCGGCCGTGCACGACGTTGCCCAGGGCCGGGTGTGGTCGGGCGAGGACGCTCGCGAGGTGGGTCTCGTGGACACGCTCGGCACGCTCCAGGACGCCGTGGCGATGGCCGGGACGGCGGCCGAAATGGGGGACGGCCCCTACGAAATCCGCGTCCTGCCTCGGCCCAAGACGTTCTTCGAGCAGATCAACGAGCAGTTTTCCGCCCAGGCCACGAAGCTCTGGACGTCGATGGCTGCTACGCCGCTGGAGCGAACGCTCTGGCGTCACAAGCGGATGCTCGACCGCCTCGTCGGCACGAACGGCAAGATTCAAACCCGCCTGCCCTACACTCCGCGAATCGAATAGCTTGGAGCGTGGGGCGACTGCGCTGACTGCGGTAGGCTCTTGAGAAGAAGGGGCGTCGGCGAAGGGTGTACGCCCCCCCGGCTCGTGTACTTTTGCTGGTGTCGCCGATACAAAGGCGAAGACCTTCGGGGCGCTCCAGCCTCTTCGAGCACAAGGATGCTTTCGATTACTGCGTGCCCGCCGGCTGCTCGGTGGGAACCAGCACGTCCCCATCCATCGTGTCGGGCACCTCCTCGCCGAGCAAGGCCAGAATCGTAGGCGCTACGTCGCCAAGCTTCCCGTCCTCCACCGGCCCGTCAAAGTCATCCTTGAGGACGATGTGCGGCACCAGGGCCGTCGTGTGGGCCGTGTGGGGGGAGCCGTCCGGATTCTTCATCTTGTCGGCGTTGCCGTGGTCGGCGATGACGTTGACGGAGTAGCCGTTGTCTCGGGCGGCGGTCACGACCGTTCGGGCCGCCGCGTCCACCGCTTCACAGGCCGCTACTGCCGCGTCAAAATCCCCGGTGTGTCCCACCATGTCGGGATTGGCAAAGTTGAGGACGATCAGGTTGTAATCGGTCTCCGCAAGCGCCTCGGCGGCCCGCTCGGCAATCTCGTGCGCGCTCATCTCTGGCGTAAGATCGTACGTGGACACGTCCGGCGACGGTACCAGAATCCGGTCTTCGCCCTCGAACGGCTCTTCCCGCCCCCCACTGAAGAAGTAGGTGACGTGGGCATACTTCTCGGTCTCGGCCACGCGAAGCTGCGTGCCCCCCCGCCGGCTGATGACCTCGCCGAAGGTGTCCTCCAGGTTGAACCGATCGAAGGCAATCGGCAGGTCGAACTCGTCGTCGTACGGCGTCATCGTGACGTAGTGCAAATCCTCGAACGATTTCCGGTCGAAGTGGTCGAATCCGAGCTCAGTAAAGGCGCGGGTCATTTGTCGTGCCCGGTCCGCCCGAAAGTTAAAGAAGATGACCGCATCTCCGTCTTCGACTCGGGTGCCGTGGTCTCCCACTGCCTCTTCGCCTTCAGCGTGGATGAGGCGGGGCTCCACAAACTCGTCCGTGACGTCATCCTCATAGCTGGCCTTCAGCGCCGACACCGGATCGTCAAATTCTTTTCCCTCTCCCTCCGTCAGGAGACGATATGCACGCTCAATGCGCTCCCACCGCTCGTCCCGATCCATGGCGTAGTAGCGGCCCACGATGGAGACGATTCGCCCCACGCCCACCTCCTCGGCCGCCTCCTGGAACTGCTTCACGTACTCCACGCCGCCGTGCGGGTCGGT
>CAZTDC010000227.1:0-5644 GCA_964612165.1 uncultured Salinivenus sp. | reverse complement strand
CCCAGGACGGAACGCCCCCGGACGTGCCAACCGACCTCTCGGCGAAGGCAAGGCCGGACACGGTACGCCTCTTCTGGACGCAAAGCGACTCGGCGGACGTGAGCGCGTACCGCATCTACCGCGACACGGCGGCGATCGACTCCTCAGCTGGGCCCTCCAGCCGCACGCTCCTCGACTCGACGGAGGCCGGAGACACCTCCTACTCCGACACCAGTGGGCAGATTGGTCAGACGTACTACTATCGCATCACCGCCGTCGACACGGCCCAAAATGAGAGCGGCTTCTCCGAAGAGGCAGCGGGCACGCCCCAGGACGAAACGCCCCCGGACGTGCCAACCGACCTTTCAGCGGAGGCCAGGCCGGACACCGTGACCCTCTCCTGGACGCAAAGTGACTCGGCGGACGTGAGCACCTACCGCGTCTACCGTGACACCGTAGCGATCGATTCCTCGGCCGACCCCTCCGCCCTTGCCCCTCTCGACTCGACACAAGCCGGAGACACCTCCTACGCCGACACCAGCGCTCAGGTTGGCCAACGATACTACTATCGGGTCACGGCCGTCGACACGGCCCGAAACGAAAGCGGCTTCTCGAGGGAGGCAACCGGCGTGCCCCAGGACGGAACCCCGCCGGACGTCCCGACCGACCTCACGGCGGTGGCGAAGCCGGACACCGTCGCCCTCTCCTGGACGCAAAGCGACTCGGCGGACGTGAGCACATATCGCCTTTACCGTGACACGGCACCAATCGACTCCTCAAACGGGCCCGCCAATCTTGTCCCTCTCGACTCGACGCAGGCAGGCACGACGGCGTTCACCGACGGCACCGTACAGAACGGCCAGACGTACTACTACCGCATCACCGCTGTCGACACCACCCAGAACGAAAGCGGCTTCTCCAGCGAAGCAAAGGCCACTCCTGAGCGGCCGTTTCGCGTGACGGACCTGCGCCCCGAGAGCGGGGCGCCCGGCACCCCGGTGCGGATCTATGGCAGCGGCTTTGCCCCGAACGCCGCCGACAACACGGTCACCTTCGGATCGGCGACGGCGACGATTGACAGCGCGACAGCAGGCGTGGTCTATGCCCGGGTGCCGAGTGTCCTCTCCAGCGGCCCAACATCGGTCTCGGTGTCGAGTGGCGGCGAGACGGCCACGGCTGCCGCCCGGTTCTCCGTCCTTACGGGCGGGAGCGCGTTGTTCGGGACCCTCGGTGCCGGGCTCGTGGGGGTAGACAATGCGGCCGCCGACTGGGGCGACTTCGACGGGGATGGCGACCTTGATCTTGTCGTCGTGGGGGCCGACACGACCGGCGCCCCGTCGGCTACCCTCTACGAACACAGGAGCGACGGGACCTTCGACCCGCTCGGCGCGGGCCTCACGGGGGTGTCGAGTCTGCCCGACGTGGACGGGGGCGACTTCGACGCGGACGGGGATCTCGACCTCGCCGTCATCGGCAGGGACGCGAGTGGCACTCGCACGGCGACGATCTACAGGAACGACGGAGACGGCACGTTTACCCCCCTCAACGCGGGGCTAACGGGGGTCGACTTTGGCTCGGTCGACTGGGGGGACGTCGACAACGATGGGGATCTCGACTTGCTCATCACTGGAGACGACGGACCCAACAAAACGGCGACGCTCTACGAAAACCAGGAAAACGGATCGTTTGCCGCCCTCGGTGCCAGCCTGACCGGCGTGCGGAACTCGGATGCGGACTGGGGGGACTTTGACGGCGACGGCGACCTCGACCTCATTGTCGTGGGCGGTAGCACGGCGACGATCTACGAGAATCAGGGGAACGGAGCGTTCGCTTCCATCGACGCCGGCCTGACGGGGGGGCGGAACGGGGCAGTGGCCAAGTGGGGCGACTACGACAGCGATGGGGATCTGGACGTTGTCGTCGCCGGTCGGAGTCCCTCAAGCACCGCCCCGCTGACCCGGCTCTACGAGAACGAAGGCGAAGGGACCTTCACGCCCGTCGACGCCGGTTTGACGAACGTCGATGAGGCCTCTGTAGACTGGGGCGATTTTGACGGGAACGGCACGCTCGATCTCGTCGTCGCAGGGTTGGACTCGGACGACGACCGCATCACGAGGCTCTATGCGAACGATGGGCAGGGGGGCTTCTCCTCTGTGGGGGACGTCTTGCCCGGTGTAGGAGCGAACAATGCCCCCGGTACCGTGGCCTGGGGCGAGGTCACCGGGGACGGGCACCTTGACCTTCTGCTCGCCGGACGGACGAACAGCGGCCCGGCGACGACGATCTTCGAAAACGGCGGCGGCCCCCCGCTCACGACCTCCCGCGACGTGCTGGGCTACGGGCGGGTGGGAGTGGCCGACACGGTGACCCAGTCCGTCACGCTCCACAACCGGAGCGGGGCGTCCCTTCCCGTCACACTTTCCTTCGACGAGGGCCCCTCGTTTGCCGTGGTGGGTGACACGAGTCGCACGCTGGACGCTGGTCAGACCGACACGGTCCGAGTCGCGTTTGTCCCCGACGGACCCAAACGCTGGCGCGATACCCTACGTGCTTCGGTGCCCGATACGCTTCTGTCGGCACCCGTTGCGCCTGTGGCTCTCACTGGAACCGGCGTGTCGGTGTCGGTCGAGGAGCCGACCGTCGACGTGTCGTCCGGAAAGGAGGCGAGCGTGACCGTCCAGATCCCCGACGACTTTCGCCCGTCGACCGGCGCCCTGTACACCCGAAAAGCAGGGGCCTCATCGTATAAGCGCCAGTCCTTCGAACCCAGCAACGGCAGCGCCTCCATCGAGGTGCCCGACTCAGTGCTCTCCGAGCGGGGCGTGCAGTACTGGCTCCGCCTCGCCGAGCCGCGCCCCGAGCAGGACAGCCTGGTCGTCACGTTTCCTCCGGAGAGCCCTCGCACCCGCCCCGGACAGATCCGAACGCAGGTCTCCGATCTTCCGGCGGCCGGCACATTCCGGAAGCGCACCTACCGGATGGTGTCCGTCCCCCTCGACCTGGAGGACCAATCCCTCTCGTCGGTCTTTTCCGAGCAGTTTGGCGAATATGATCCGTCCCGCTGGCGTCTTGCCCGCTACGATCCAGCGGCGGAGGCCTACCGATCTTACCCGACCCTCGACACGACGGCCCTCCAGCCCGGAACGGCCTACTGGCTGACCACCGCCGAGGGATCTGGGTTCACCATCGATCGGGGCCGCTCGGTGGACGTGGCGGATCCGGACACGCTCGTCGTCGAGCCGGGCTGGAACCAAATCGCCACGCCCTTCGCCTTTCCTGTGGCCTGGAGCGACGTAGGCGGCACCGGCCCGATCGACGAGGTCGTCGGCTATGACGACTCGCGTCCGCGTGGCAGACGCTACCAATATGGAGCCACCGTGCTGCGCCCCTGGCGCGGCTACTTCGTCTACAACACCGCCGACGCGCCAGTTCGACTCACGATTCCCCCTCGCGAGGCCTCCAACATAAGCAGTTCGGGAAAGGCGCTGGGAGCGACGTCGGCCTCGTCCTCCGCGTACCGCCTCCGGATCGGGGCCACCCACGACACCGGCGACGAGGTGCTTCGAGATCGGCAGACGCGAATTGGCTTCCGAAAAGAGGCTCAAGCGACGGTTGGCGACGAAGATGTCGTTGAGGCACCCCCGGTCGGGGATCACGTCCGGGTGAGTGCCGCGCCGGCGGAGGGCCCCCTTCTAGCCCGCAGCCTCAAGCCGGCTGGGAAACAGGGCCGGAGCTGGGACCTGACGGTCTCGGCGTCGGTCCGGGAGCCGTTTTTCTCGGAAAAGACCGTCACGCTCCGCTTCGCTGAGCAAGGCCGGCGGCCGGAGGGCTTCCGTCGCTACGTCCTAGACCTGGATCGGAGGCGCCGACTGCCGGTCGACGATCAGACGGCCACCGTTCGCCTCACCGAAGAGCACTCGACGCGCCACCTCCGGCTGATCGTCGGGACGAAAGAACTGGCCCGGTCGAAGGCTGAGGGCATTCCCCTGGAGAAGCTGGAGACGACACTGAAGCCGCCCGCCCCGAATCCGGTCAGCGAAGAGGCCACGATTGCGTACGAGCTGAAATCTCAGCAGCGAGTGACCATCGCGGTCTACGACGTGCTCGGACGCCGGGTGCAGACGCTGGTGGAGAGCCGAAAGGACCCGGGCCGCTATCAGATCAAGTGGACCGGGCGGGCAGCTTCCGGCGGGCGCCTCGCCAGCGGCGTATACTTCGTCCGGATGCAGGCGGGCGACGTGAGCAGAACGCACAAGCTCACCCTCATCCGGTAGCCGTGCATTTGCGACGCCTCCGCTCTCACTCTTTCCGCAGCGACCGCTCAGTCAACATGAGACGTCTTACGACTTTCCCCTTCTCTTCAGCAGCGACAATCGTGTTGGTCTTCCTTCTTGCCGGTGTCCCGGCGACAGGCGTCCACGCGCAAATTCCGCAGCGGCAGGCCACGGTTCGCACGCTCGGGCAGCAGGTCTCGACCGAGGCGGGGGAGCTGACCGAAGTCGCAACGGAAGTGGACGTGCGGGTGCCGGTGGGCGACCGGTGGGCGTTCCGCCTTCTCGGGCGGGCGGCACAGACCGGGGGCGATGACGTCAAGCGTCTCCGCGGCTTCGACGACGTGCGACTCTCGGGGTCCTACACCCACTCAATCGGCGAGAGCGACCTCATCGCCGGGCTCGATGCCACGCTCCCGACCGGCAAGCAAAAGCTGACGCCCGACCAGTTCGCCACGGCGTCCCTCTTGAGCCGGGACCTCTATGACTTCTATGTGTCGGGGTTCGGGCAGGGACTCCAGGTGGCGCCGCGCCTCGCCGCGATCATTCCCCTCCGCGACGACCTAGTGGTGGGCACGACGATAACGGGTCGCTACTTCGACGGCTACACGCCCCAGGCGGGAATGCCCGACGAGTACGTGCCGGGCAACGCGCTTCGAATCGCCGCGGGCGCCGATTTTCGATTGACGGAGACGTCGGCCGTGTCCGGGGACCTCGCCTTCACGACGTATGGCACCGACACGATGGGGGGCGAAAAGCAACTCACGCTCGGCAGCCAGTGGTCGCTCACTACGCAATACCTGAACCGCTTCGGTCACAACCGTGTCCGGGCGATCATTCGGTATCAGGGCCGACAACCGAGCACGGTCTACGCCGTCCGTCGGTTCGGCCTCACAGGCCCGACTGACCTGCGCGTTCGCCCCCGTGAGTCGTTCGTACAGGCGAGCGGTCGGATGCGCCTCATTCCTGAGCTCTACACCACCCTTCGACTCCGGGGGTCGCTCTTTCGCGAAACGTCGCGGTTCGGGGAGGCCCGGGTGGGCCGCGTCCTGCTCCGTCCCGAATGGACGATCAGCGACCGGTGGACCGTCGCCGCCCGCCTCAGCGGCTCGTTCGGCGACGTGCAGGGCCTCGGCGGCGGCCTCGACGTGTCGCTGTCCTTCTGACGAAAACCCCGAGCTCCCCGCTGCTTCTGTCTGTCAATTCGGTCCTTCACGCATCCGTCTTCGCCCAATGACCTCTTCACGTTCCCGCCCGACCCTGCTCCTCGCTCCCCTCCTGACGGTCCTCCTCGTGGGCTGCTCCTCCTCGCTTCTCGTGGGCCTGCAGGAATCGCCCGACGACCGGATTGCCCGTCTGGAGAACGAACTGAAGGCGCACCCGGACTCTGCGGC